>CAYUPT010000351.1:0-4907 GCA_964446725.1 uncultured Bradymonadales bacterium
GTTTCGCCCTGCTCTTCGCGCTCTTGCTGGCGCTGTTGCTGCATGGCGTTGCTCATCGAATCACCCAGTTCACCGAGCGCTTCGAGCGCCTGGCGCTCGGCATCGAGTGCAGGCTGGATGTCGCGCTTGCGAAGGTTGTCCTCCGCCTCGCCCATCGCCTCTGCAGCGCCCTGGATCGACGGCCCGAGTTGCTCCTGAAGCTGCGGATATTCGCCGCTCATCTCGTCGATCTCATCGCGCAGTTGCTCGGCTCGCTCCAGAGCCTGCTGTTGGTCATCGGACAACTCGTCGAGGCGCTCCTGTTCGGCGGGCTGCAGATCCTGCTGGGCCTGCTGCATAAATTCCTCGATCTGCTCTTCGATATCATCGGCGCGCTCCACGAGTTCGTCGCTGTCGAGCACCGATTGCCGAAGCGCTTCGGCCTCATCGCTGCCCTCACTGGCGTAGCGCTCCGACAGGGTCATGGTGCTTCGCATCGAGCGCAGCACATCACGAGCCGAGCGCGCCCGTTCCAACGACTGCTCCATATCCTGCTGCTCGACCATCTCGCGAAGCGACTCCACGGCATCGGCGGCGCCGTCGACCTCGCGCCGATCGCGGCGCGGTAGCGAACGCTGTTGCATATCATCGAGCCCCTGTTGTTGACGGTCGATCTCATCGAGCAACTCCTCGGTCACCGGATCGAGCATCGCCTCCAGTTGCTCCTGGCGCTCATCGCGCAGATCCTGCTGGAGCTGACGGGTCTCCTCTTCGATCTGGCGCTCCATATCCTCCAGATCGCTGACCTCGTCCATCATGTCGCCCATGGATTCATCGAATTCGGAAATGCCCTGAGGCTGCATCTCGGAAAACGCATCCTCCATCTCGCCGGTCATCGAATCCAGATCCATCTGCATATCGTCGAGCGCATCGAGAGCCCCGTCGATATCGCCGTCGTCGAGCATCTCATCGATGGCATCGAGCTGGTTGCCCAACCCGTCGGCATCGGATTGCATGTCCATATCCTCCATGGCCTCCAGGTTGACGTGTTCCCGGGGCATCTCGCGCATCTGCATCTGCATGCGCGACATCAACTCCTGCATGCGCTGGCGAAGCCGATCCATCTCGCGCTCGATAGCCTCTCGAAGCTCCGGATCGTCGCTGTCTCGGTACTGCTCGAGGAGATCTCGAAGCCGCTCGCGCATCTGCTCGATCTCGTCGGCCGTCTGCTCGAGGAGATCCATCTTCTGACTGATCAGCAGCTCCTCGAGGCTCAGCACCCCGTTTTCCAGTCGGCGCTCGGCCTCCGCGGTGTAGTCGGCGACGTCCTGGACGTGGGCCATCGTCAGGTCGCGGCGATCGGCGCGACCGTCGAGGCGCTCAAAGAGTTGATCGCCGTCGTCCTGCAACTCCTGGAGGCGCTCTTTGAGCCCCTCGAATAAGGTCTGATTTCGGGGGACCATCATCGGGTCGTCGTCGAGTCTGTCGACCACTTCGCCCATGGCCGTCAAAATCGGCTGGCGCTGCTCGTGTACGGCGCGAATGCGTCGGTAGCGCTGGCGGCGCTCATCGTCATCGAGTTCGCCCTCGACCTGCTGTCGATAGGTGCCGTCGTCCTGGCGCTGGCGCTGGCCGACGGAGGCCTCCATGACATCAGCCATGTGGTGGAGTAGAGACTCCATCGCCTCCTGCTGAGCGGAGATGCTCTCCATGTGGCGGTCCTGAGGACTCTCGACATACAACACCACCGCATCGCTTTGGGCCTCTCCGGGCCCGGTGGCGGTATTGATATCGCGGGCCTCGAAGTAGACGACCACCGAGTCTTTGGGCTGCAAGTCGAGCGGTGCCAGATCGAACTCCGCCTGGGCCTCCAGCGATGTGGGCTCGTCGTCGAGTTGACGGATATCGAGCCACTCCCGCTCCGCATTATCCGACGCCCCCTCGAAATGATGAACCCGGCGGATGGCGTCGATGCCGAAGTCATCGGTGGCTTCAAATTCAAAGGTCACCACCTCGTCGGGCTCCACTTCCACGCGGCCCTCGTGGGAGTAGACGCTGATCTGTGGCGGGCTGTCCTCGTGGACTTCAATGCTCCGCTTTGCCCGGTCTTCCACGGGCCGACCATCGATGGTCTCGCCTCGAAACCAGTACTGCCCGCTCTCCTCGAGAATGATCGATGCCGAGGCCTGATAGCCGCCGTCGAGCGTCATATCGATGACCTCGCGTTGTTCGCCGTCTTCGCCCTCCACGACCATCTCCAGCGATGCCCAGTCGCCGGGCATCAGCGTCGCCTGCAGGTGAACCGCCGTCCCCTCCAGCGACTCGATGCGACCGGTCCCCAGACTTCGGAATTGCCGGTCCATTCCGGTATACGACGGATAGACAAAGACACCATCGACGCTTCCGACGATATTTTCGGTGGCCACCCGTTCGCCGACAACCGGAGCGCCGACGCGCTCGCCACTGATCACGCCCAGCGTCCATCCCGGATTGATTACGAGCGGAATCAACAACAGCGCCACCCCGGCCGAACAGGCCACGGCGGGAACCGTCAATTCCCGTGTCGGAACGCAGTGGGCAAGCGACCCGTCCCGGGCCTCGTCGTGGACCCGACGGACCGTCCGCTTTAAGTGCGCTCCGGCGATCACGGGACTGACGCCCTGGTCCTTCAGCGAAGTCCCTCCGTCCGACTCCAGTGCCCGACCGAATTCCAGGGCCGCCACCAGATCGCTTCGAAACGCACTGCAGTGGCGCTGGATGCGAGACGCCACCGATTCCGGCCGCGGACCGCGCCACACAAGATAGCCCAGCGCCGCCGCGCCGCCGACGGTGGCCGCGCCCACTCCAATGCTCATCACCCAGCGACTCACCGCGTAGCCGTGCTCCGGAATCAGCCAGGCCGCCAACACCCCGGTGAGCACCACGGCCATCACCGTCGTCGCATACCACAGCGCCCCCTCGATGATCACCGGGCGCCGGAGCTGTCGTCCCGTCTTGTCGAGGACCGCCTCCAGGCCATCGAGACAGTGCTCGACGTCCGGCGACCGGGTCCCTTCCTGGTTCTGAGCTGTGGTCTCCGTATCCGGCGGTGATGCTGAGGTCTCTCCGTCATCACCGGACGGATGCGTTCTGGAATCGTCATCCATAAACTGATCGTTGTCGTTGAAACCATTCGACGAAGGCCGCCGTCGGCGACGATTTCCGCCGGTTATTTCCTGTCTCGGGGCAGACTGGCGCCACCCGGACGTCGCGGCCGATTATTGTAACCTCGAGCGGCCGTTTTTTTAATCCCGGCGTCTCAAATGTCCCCCGGCTCGCAATACGGGGAGCGAAGCGACCCGTACTTTTTTCGCCCCCAGACCCGGATGGGGGTTGTCCGTTAATTGTTCCCTCTTGCCAGATCCGACGTCGACGACCATCCTTTCGGTGAAATCCCAACTTCCACCTACTTGCCGCCCCGGAGAGGACACAATTATGCCCCACGATTTCCGCGGAAATTTTATCGACAGCCAGTGGACGATTCCCGCCGATCCGACCCGGGAGACGATTCGCGAAAACCCGGCCAATCCCGACGAGACGGTCATGCGTTTTGTCTGGTCGGAGTCGGCCGTCGACAACGCCGTTGCCGCCGCCCGGCGCGCTCAGCCGGATTGGGACCGCCGCGGGCTGTCGGGACGCCTGGAATTTCTCCACCGATTCCGCTCCGTCCTCGTCGAGCGCAAAGAAGAACTGGCCCGCGCCATCTCGCTGGAGATGGGCAAGCCGCTGTGGGAAGCCCGCGGCGAGGCTGGAGCTCTGGTCTCGAAAATCGACATCATGACCGACGAGGGGCTAAATCCCGTCGCCGACGTCCATCCCGACGGCCTCGACGGCGGCGGCTGGAAACACCGTCCCCTGGGCGTACTCGCCGTGCTCGGCCCCTACAACTTCCCGCTTCACCTGCCGAATGGCCACATCATTCCCGCCCTGGCCACGGGCAACACGGTGGTCGTCAAACCCTCGGAGGTCACGCCGCTGTCGATGCAATTGTACTTCGAGTGCCTGCGCGAAGCGGGCATCCCCGACGGCGTCGTCAATCTCGTCCAGGGCCCCGGCCCTGTCGGCGCCCGACTGTCGACGCACCGCGACGTCAACGGCGTCCTCTTTACCGGTTCCTACGATACCGGAAAGCGCATCCAGCAGGCGACCATCGACCAGCCCGGCAAACTTTTGGCGCTGGAGATGGGCGGCAAGAATACAACGGTTGTGTGCCGCGACGCCGACATCGATCAGGCGGCGACAGCCATTGTCGAATCGGCCTGTCTAACCACCGGCCAGCGCTGTTCGGCGACCAGTCGCGTCGTCGTCGACCCCGCCGTCGCCGACGAGTTGACCGACCGCCTCACCGACTTGCTAAAACGCACCACCAGCGGCGATCCCTTCGACGAAGACGACGAGCCGCTGATGGGCCCGCTGGCCACGAAGTCCGGATTCCAGGACTTTCTCAGCGCCCAGCGAAACGACGAAGACGGCTGTCTGTTGCCGATCCTCGACGGCGGCGCTGACCCCGACCACCCCGACGGCTACTTTGTGCGCCCCTCGCTGTGGCGCGCCTCGCAGGTCGATAAAGACGGCACCCACCAGGGAAGCGAATTATTCGGCCCCGACATCGTACTCTACGAAGTCGAAGACGACGACGAAGCCGTCTCGGTGGCCAACGCCACGGACTACGGACTGGCGATGAGTGTCTTTACCGCCGACGAAGAGCGCTTCGACCACATGAGCTACGACCTTCGATGCGGCATCCTCAACCTCAACCGCTCCACCGTCGGCGCCTCCAGCCGCCTGCCCTTTGGCGGCGTCAAAAAAAGCGGCAACCACCGACCGGCCGCCTTTCTGGCCGCCAAATACTGCACCTATCCCGTCGCCTCGCTTCGAAACAACGCCGG
>CAYUPT010000352.1:0-4906 GCA_964446725.1 uncultured Bradymonadales bacterium
TTATTCTCGATATGGGCGAGCCCGTCAAAATTATGGACCTGGCCCGCGATATGATCCGGCTGTCGGGCTTTACGGAAGACGAAATTCCCATCGAAATCATGGGGATTCGCCCCGGCGAAAAGCTCTTTGAGGAATTGGCACTGGACCGCGAAGAGCTGGACCGAACCGAGCACGACAAGATCTTTTATGGCGACGACGACCAGCGGCTGTCGGAGGAGACCCTCGACCATCTGCTGGCACTGCTCGCCGACGCCGAAGAGGGCAACAATCCCTGTGTTCGAGCCGGGCTGCGCCGGCTTATCCCGACCTACGACGTCGAGCGCAACGGCGCCGACAACGAGCGCGACTCCGACAATGTCGTCTCCCTGGAATCGGTGTCGTAATCAGCCGACATCCGACGGCAGCGGCGGGGGAACGCGCTGAAATTTCAGCTCCATGGCCTCCATAAGCCCGATGGCCACATCGTCGATATCAAAGCGGTCGACGGCCTTGTTTCGGCTGCAGGCGCCCATCGTCCGGCGCAGATCGGGTTCTCCGACAAAATGGGTCATCGCCCGGGCCAATCCCTCTACATCGCCGGGCTGAACGCAGTAGCCGTTGGCGCCGTAGTCGACGGCCTGTCGACAGCCGTCGACATCGGTGGTCACCACCGGCCGGCCCATGGCCATCGCCTCCAGGCCCCCCCCGGCGCCCCGGGGCGATGGGGCGGGGAGACGACCACCGACGCATCGGCGATGGCGGCGCCGATATCGTCGGGACGGCCCAGATACTCGACGGCCTCTCCGGCGACCCAGGACTGCAGCTGGCGGCGGTCGACGCCGTCATCGCCGTATTCGGGCCAGCCGACGATCTGAAACTGCACATCCCGGTTGTGGTGGCGGATCCGGCGGGCGGCCTGCACGTACTCCACGATGCCCTGGGAGGTCCCCAGCGGTCCGGCGTACAAAAAGCGAGCCCCGTCGGGCATCGCCACCGGTCGATAGGCGCCGGTGTCGACACCGCGGGCATCGACCAGAAGGACCTGGCCGGGATGATCGACGAGCCTGCGGGCGCAAAAGACGTAGGCCTCATCGCGGTTGTCGAAGACGACGCTGCCCTCCGTATTCTGGCTGAGGCGATACAGCATCGACGCCCCGCGCTGCAGCAGATAGCGCCGGGTATCCTCCGGGGCCGACGGCGCGGTCTTCAATCCGGTCAACAACACCGATCGCATCGGGCTGTCGGCGAGCCATCCGGCGAGCATGCCGTACACCAGATGGCGCACCGTATAGGCACAAAAAAACTGAGGCGACTCCTGGCGAAGCAGCCGATGCAGCTGCCAGATCGCCTCCAGATCGCAGCGCCGCTTTGCCGATTCGTCGGGCATCGCCACCGCTCGGCGGCGAATAGAGCGGTTGGCGTCGATGGACGCCACGCCCGTCGACGACGCCGACGTGGCGACCACCACGCGGTGGCCGCCGTCGACGAGTCGCCCCAGCAAATCGCCCTGTGAATGCATCCGCGATTGCGAAAAGTCTCCCATTACCAGCAATCTGGCCATAGCTTCCCCCCGGTCGTCGACACAGTGTGGCATCAAACATGATCACTGCTGGCGCAACGTCGAGCCCGGGCCCCGTCACAGCGTCGACGCCTCCCGGTCGCCATCGCCGTCGGCGTCGTCCCAGTCGGCGGCCTCCAGGACACCGATGCGCTCGAAGCCGCCCTCCGAGATCCCGACGAGCAGATATTGTTCGCCGGCGCGAACGACCAGCAGCGACTGCTTGGGCCCCAGGCCCAGCCGCTCGATGACCTCCAGTCTGCCGGCGCCATCGGCGTTTACCGGCGCCATGCGCTGAAGCCCCCAGCGAAGCACGACAAAGGCCAGCGCGCAGACCGCCGCCAACACGCCGATCATCCGAAGTAACATCCAACCGTAGTCCACAACTCCTCCTGCATCTGGTGAGCGGCCCGGATACGGCAGACGTCGATACTTCCCCGGCCAGGTTCCGAATCGATACCCCCATGTATAGCGCTCACCGCGCCGGGCTTCCAGTCGTCGGACACCGCCGCCCCCGCCGAGATCGCGGAGTAGCGAAAACGCAGCGATGGGAATCGACGGCTGGATCGCCGGCCGATACGCGACCGATGGGGCGCCCGGAAACCATCGCCGTTTCATGGACTTAGCGCACGTCGTCGGATTCCGCGCCGGCGATCGCCGCAAAAAAATATGGGTGCTCTACGCAAGATCCGGCCTCCGACCGTCGACAATAAGACTGTGGGATGCCCGCTGTGTCGACAACGCTCGAATTCTGCTCTCTGGAAACTGCCGATGGCTTACGCTTTTGATTTCGATGGCCCGGACCGACGACGAATCGCGGCGGCGATCGCCGCCTTTGTGCTGACCCAGTATCCGCTGATCGCCGCCGCCCAGGACGTGGTGCCCGACCAGACGAGCCCGATGGCCATGATCGCCATGCTGGCGCTGATGGCACTGCTTCCCTTCGCCCTGATCATGGTGACCAGTTTTGTCAAAGTGGCCGTCGTCCTGTCGATTCTACGCACCGCCATCGGCGCCCAGCAGGTGCCGCCCAACAAGCTCATCACCGGGCTGGCCCTGGTCTTGAGTGTCTACATCATGGCGCCGGTCGGTCAGGATATGTACGCCGAATTGCGCCCCTATCTGGAGGCTCACGAGGCCGAAGAACTCGATATTGGTGTGGCGTCCATCGAGGCGATGGTCGGCGATGTCGGCGAGCCGCTGCGCCAGTTTTTGCTGACCCATGCCGACGAGAAAGACCGCCAGATGCTCCACCAGCTGGCCCATGAGATGCGCTCCGAAGATCAGCGCGAAACGCTGTCGGACGACGCGTTTTTGATTCTGGTGCCGGCCTTTGTGGTCACCGAGTTGCGCATTGCATTTACCATCGGATTTATCCTCTTTGTGCCCTTTATCGTCGTCGATCTGGTGGTGGCCAACGTCTTGCTGAGTCTGGGGATGCATATGCTCAGCCCGACGACGATCAGCCTTCCGTTCAAACTGTTGTTATTCGTCCTCGTCGACGGCTGGTACCTGGTCATCAAGGGCCTGATCGTCGGCTACATGTAACCCCGTATTCGGTGCGCCAATGGAAGACTTCATCCTCCAGATCGCCCGCGAAGGCTTGCTTTTGATTCTCATCGCCTCCGGCCCCCCGCTTCTGGCGAGTATGGGCACCGGATTGGTGGTCAGCATCATGCAGGCCACCACCCAGATCCAGGAGCAGACGTTGACCTTTGTGCCCAAATTGGTGGCCGTGTTTTTGAGCCTCATCATCGCCGGCCCCTGGATCGGCACCCAGCTCGTGCGCTTTACCCACACGCTGTACACCGAATTTCCCGGCGCATTTTGACCGGCCCGACGCCCCGTGATGAAGTCTAACGCTCTGCGATGGTGCATCCGACGATGGTCGAAGACCTTGTATACGACGAGGCGATACGCCAGGCGATCAACCAGTCGATTCTGCTGGGGGCCCTGGTCGTGGCCCGGCTGATCCCGATGGTCCAGCTCGTTCCGTATCTGGGCGGCGAGGCGGTGCCGCAGACCGTCAAAATGGGGTTGGCGATTGCCCTGGCGGTCCTGGTCTATCCCGCCGTATGGCTCGACGGCGGCGCCCACGCACTGCCGGATGGCGCCTTCGGTATCTCGATGCTGGTCATCAAAGAGATCTTCGTCGGCATCACCCTGGGCTTTGTGTGCGCTCTGAGCTTCGAGGCGATGCGCATGGCCGGCCAGATCATCGACAACTCCGCGGGGCTGACCCAGGCGACGACGATGGTCCCTCAGCTTCCGGACCGCATCTCGCCGACGTCCAATTTCTTGTACCAACTGGGGATTGTCTTCTTTTTTGCCGTCGGCGGCCACCACCTCTTTTTGTGGGCTCTGACCCGCTCGTTTGTGTTGATTCCGCCCTACGGCGGCATCGACATGGGCGACGGTCTTAGCGAAATGGCCCTGGTCGTCCTGCGCCTGACCGCCGACGCCATCACACTCGGCGCCCTGATGGCCTTTCCGGTGGTGGCGGCGATTATGCTGACCAATCTATTTCTGGCGCTGGTCAATAAATCGGCGCCCCAGATCAATGTCTTTTTCCTCGGCTTGCCACTCAAAGCCGTACTGGCAAGCGCCATCTTGCTCTTGAGTCTCGACGTCATCGCCGACCGATTGCTCGACGACGCCGTCCAGAATCTGGAGACCGTCGTCCAACTCATGAAATTGCTGGGAGGAAGTTAGTTTACGGTACCCAAACCCCCAACGCAGAAGCGGTCAACAGAGTCTCCCGGCGCTGTGTTGACGGCTTCTTCTCAATGGAAGGATGAACCATGAACAACGACACCACGAACTATCGCGAGCCGAGCCGCAAAGCCAACGAATTGTCGAACCGGATCATCGGTGCCGCCATCGAAGTCCACGAGCAGTTGGGGCCCGGCTTTCTCGAAAAGACCTACCTCAATGCCTTGTGCATCGAGCTGAACAACCGCGATATCGCCTTCGAACGCCAAGCCGCGAAGTCGGTTCTATACAAAGGCCGCAACGTCAGTCACGGGATCATGGATATTGTCGTCGACGAAGAGGTCATCGTCGAGGTCAAGGCCGTCAAAAAGACGCGTCCTATCCACGAAGCCCAGCTCATGTCGTACCTCAGAGCCACTGAGATCGACCTGGGCCTGCTGATCAATTTCAACCGCGAGCTTCTAACCCGCATTATTCATGAGACATCGTGACGAGGCAAAATCAGCGACGAGAGGCCGAAATCGAGCCCCACAGGCGATGCAGCGCATCGTCGAGGAGTGAGATGAAGGGATCTCGGTGCTGATGAGCCGCAGTAGATGGGTCATGAATAATCGGGGCTAAAACAAGGCCTGGAACGCGTCGTGTGGACCAAACACT
>CAYUPT010000353.1:0-4906 GCA_964446725.1 uncultured Bradymonadales bacterium
CTAGATTCGGATTTCTCAGTGCCGAACCTCGTCGTCTAAATCTCTCTGGTGATTTCAGAGAATAACCAGGGTTCGCAATTTCTACCCGATCTACATAGCGAACGATCTGAATTGACGAGTTTCTCCGATAATCTCGGTGCATCACCGCGTTGACGACCGCTTCACGTAGAGCAACTACAGGGATAGCGGGCCGCTCCAAGCGTTCAATAGAATCCGACGGAAACTCAAAACGCTGTGGCAGTGCGTCAACAATTCTACCGACAAGTTGGGGGATCGTCGTGATCAGGCCGCCCCAGTAGGTTGTAGACTCTATTTCACTCTTCGCACCATTCCAACTTCGACCGGGAACGCGAATATAGTCAATACGCGAAGCCATCGGCATCGCACGACGTAACGCCGATTTCTTTCCAAAAAGTACCAACCCGGCGATGGTGGGAACGAACTCACCATCGTTCTCGCGCAAGCAGTTACGTCCGAGAAGTAAATTCTCGTCAGTCCAATCGACGACCTGAGCGGTCGACTGCCGTTGTTCAATTTTCTCGCGGTAAACGCCAATCGCATCTGGGTCCAGGTCGTTCAACGTCAGGTTCTTCGCCGCAAACGAATAGTCGTAGTCAGAGTTATCTCTGCCTAAAAAGAACTCCTGAAGATCACTATCGCTGCATTTCACATCGGTCGATCCATTCCGTCGAAACGTGCCGTCGTTTAATCCGCTTACCTCCCGGTACACTGGCTTACCCGAAATATCTGCTTCCGGAACAAACGCACTAATCAAGACCGTGCCATCCTGTTCCTCAACCTGAAGATTCGGCCGAATCGCAACATTAAACTCCGAACACATCGAACTTAAATCGGACTGAAGTTTGTCCGGATTCGCAATTCCAACTGCATCATACTCACCGCCTTCACCGCGCTCCACGCCGAAAAGGAGGTATCCTCCATCTTGTCCTGGCTCGTTGGAAAACGCACTGAGAGTCTTATAGACCGAATTCCCTACGTCACCGGAGCGACTATCTTTTGCCTCAACTCGAGGCGTTTCATCGGTCCGGTTCAGTGTGTCGAGAAGTTCAAATGGCGACTTCATTCTACGACCTCTTCCAACAGCTCATGATTCTGACCTCTACGCCGTTCTATCTCGGCCAGGTTTTCTCCGGCAAGTCTCGGCAATTCGTATTCGCAGAATCGTGCCACATAAATGCTTCTGGGAATCGCCCCCACTCAATCCCGCTCATCGAAAAAGTCGATCATATCCTCGCGCGCTCGCTCCGTCTCCAGCGACAGCGTCGTCGGATCGAATAGAAAGCCGTGATCCGTGGCCAGTGGCGTGTAGACCTCGTGCTCGATGCCCATTCGCTCCGCCAGAAGCTCGGTGCCGATATTGGGGACGACCCGGTCGCCTTCGGCCATCTGAAGCATGACGCGGGCGCCGCGCTCGGGGCCGTAGTGCGCCAGATTGATGGGATCGATGGGGTCCAACAGCCAGCGGGCGGCGTTGATAAACTCGAAGTACGCGTCGGAGCCCTTCTCCATCTCCCGTTCTTCCAGAGCCTCCGAAAACATGGTCTCAAAGGCCACGGAGTGTTCGATAAGGCGCGGCAGGTCGGAGCCCGGGACATTGAGGACGAAATCCTCCAATTCGGGCTCGATGGCCGTCAATCCGGCGCCCAAAATCCCGCCGAGGCTCATGCCGAGGTAGACGATATCATCGCCCAGGTTGTGGCCGGGGTCCGGTAAAATCGCCTCCTGAAGTTCGTCGCCTCGCACCACGCGAAGGGCCTGGCTCAGATCCAACAGGGCCTGGGCAAAGGAATCGGGAGTCCCGGCGATATTGTGCATATCGATAAAAATTTCGCCGCTGGTCACCGGGTAATTGAGCAAATCGTCGTAGTCCGTGCCCTCCAGAAAGGAGAACATCGTCGACAATTCAATATCGACGACATCGGCGTCGCTGCCGTCGGGGTCGATGCACTGGCCGTCGTCTCGGCAGGTGGCATCGCCGACGCAACTGCTGTCGCGAAGACAGAGCGCCCGGCTTCCGTGGTAGGGCAAGTCGACGGCAAACGCCCCGTAGCCCGCCGACGCCAATTCACCGGCGACGAGATACAGAAGTTCGCGACTGGTCATCAGGCCGTGGCCAAACAGCACGATGGGCACCGGCTCGTCGATGGCCGTCGTCCCCGGCTCCGGCAGTGTCAGCGCAAATTTCGCCGACCGCTCGACGGGCTCTCCATCGCTGTAAAAGGCCCGGGTTTCGGGGTCGATGTAATCCAGGACAGTCATCTCCCCGCGGACCACGGTGTCGACGTCGTTGAGCAGCAAACCGGCGCCCCCCGAGGGTTTCGTCAGGTCCAGATCGGTGACCTCCGTCGACACATTGCGGTCGTACAGCTCCATCCGCCGATCGGCGAGGGGCTCCAGACTGGGCGCCGTGCGAAACGGCACGACGGCTGCCGTGCGATGGCGACGGACGCCCTCGCTGTACTCGAGGTATTCCAGTAGCGAATCGACGCGCTGGCGAAGCGGCTCCAGCCGGGCGGCCTGTTCATTGGACAGTGCATCGACCTGCGCATTGCCGTCGGCGTCGACGAGCGGCGACTCCAAACGAAGCATCGCCGACAGGGGCTGGGCGATATGCGATTGGCCGGAGGAACTCTCCAGCTCATCGGTGACGACGTAGGCATAGGCGGTGTCCGGTTCCAGCGCCAATTCGGGGCGAAGCCAGACGCTTTCCCCGCTATCCAGGCGCCCGCGCTCGACGTCCGTGACCTCCTCCCACTGTCCGTCGCCGACGTCTTCGAAGAGGCGAAATACGCCGTCGCGGGGTTCGTCGCCGGCGATGTCGTGAGTGCTGTCGACGACGGCGGCGCCGGTCATCGAAAACCCGCTTAGCTCCGAGATCCCGCGGCGCAACTGGCGCTCTTCATCGTCCATCTCGTCGTCGATGGGAAGCTCCACGGTGCCATCGCCGGGATCGAGGAGGACGTCGTTAGGAATCGGCACCGCACCGCGCTGTACGTCGAATTCGACGGCCGGCGTCGACGTCGTCGTAAATTCAAAGGCCACGGCCAGTGTTTCGCGATCGACGTTGCGGCGCTCCATCGCCTGGAATACCGGCTGCAGTTCATCCTGAATGGCGGCCAACTCCTGGGCCGTCTCCCGGCGTTCTTCGGCGCTTTGTCCGGGCATCGCATCCGGGTGGTCGCGAAGGTCCTGGTCGGAGCGCACCAGATAAAACGGCGCGTCGGCGATAAGCTGCCGTCCGTCATCGGCGATCACGCCCTGTTGGTAGCCCTCGACGCCGACCCGGTAGCTCTTGCCGGCCTCCAGTCGCTGGCGGGGCTCGACGACGATATCGCCGGACTCATCGTCGTAATGAGCGTCAAAGGAGACTGATTCGTCGTCGGCATCGAGCACGTAAATTCCGCGTCCCAGCGAGTTTTCGTCGACGGGCCCGGAGACCGGGATCCGTATCGACGTCGCCAGCGGATAGCCGTCGAGCCCGTCGAGATAGGCCAGAAATTCGCGCTGAGCGTCCGGAGCCTCTCGATTGTCGGGAATGACGAGAATGCCCTCTTCGTTTCGCAATAAATCGGTCGGCGTCGGCACCGCACCAGAGTCCGGATCGAAATGGACCCGAAGGTAGTCCGACGACGGTCCCGGAGGGTCGAGCTCCGACGTCGCCTCGCAGGCCGTCAGGGCCAACGCCGCTCCCACTGTCAATGCCAAAACCCGTGTCATCGTCGTTGTCATATCGTCGACCCGAAGCGTTCGGTTGTCATGAGTATCCTCAGAATAGCGACTGCCTACAATATTTCGTAGGACACGGAGTCGTCCCCGGCTTCGGCTGTCTCGTCGCGACCTCTGAGACACCGCCAGAGCGAAGCATCTCGCTCTCCATTCTTGCGTCCGCCGACACCTCTCGTTATTTTCGCAGGCCAACAGATCCCCGTGTCCCGATAAGTTGGAGTTGTACGATGGCGAAGTTGTGGAAAAAACCGGAAAATGTGTCGTCTTGGAGAAAGATCTCGGTCGGGATGTGGAAGCGTCCGTCGGACCCCACCATCTACGGCTACGAAACGCTGCAGGTCGAAGAACTCGTCGATTACCTCGACGAGGTATCGCAGATTACCGGCCAGAAGGTGACGATTACCGCCTTTCTCATCAAGCTACTCTCCAATCTTCTGGACGAACACCCCAAGCTCAACTCGATTGTCGTCGGCAATGAGGTGTTGCAGCGCGAGAATATAGACGGCTTTTGCCAGGTCTCGGTAGCCAATGAATCCGGTGGATCCGATGATCTCAGCGGGATCAAATTGCCGAACTCCGACACCATGTCGCTGCCGGAGATCGCGGCCCGAATGCACCGGCGCGCCGACAAGGTCCGCGCCGGGCGCGACGAAGAAATCGAGGAGACGAAGTCGCTGCTCGACAAGATTCCCTCCGTGCTGTTGCCCCAGTTGATGCGCGTCGTCGACATGCTGACCTTTGCCGTCCCCTTCGACCTGTCGAAATTCGGCATTCGCGACGACCCCTTCGGAAGTTTCATGGTCACCAACTGCGCCCCCTTTGATATCCGGCAGGGCTTTGCGCCGCTGGTCCCCTTTGCTCGCACCCCGATCGTGGTCCTTCCGGGCATTGTAGAAGACCACGTTTTCGTCGAGGACGGCGAGCCAGTCGTCAAGAAGGGCTGTCAGATGTCGTTGACCGCCGACCACCGCTGCTTTGACGGACTCCAGATCGGCAAATTGGTCCGCGGTATTCGATATCAGGTCGAAAACCCCCGCGAATATTTTCCCGCCCCCGAGACCTTTCGGGACGAGTCGCCGTCGGCCGGCAGCGATGTCGACGTCGAACCGTCGACCACATCGCCGACTCCGGAGGCGAAGTCCAAACAGCCCGTCGGGTC
>CAYUPT010000354.1:0-4899 GCA_964446725.1 uncultured Bradymonadales bacterium
TCGAGTTCCGCCAGATCGGCCTCCACGACCTCGATATCGCCCTCACTTCGGCCACTGAAAGCCCGGATATCGCGGACTGCATTCGACAATTTATCCCGATTTCGGCCCACCAAGATGAGTTCACTGCCGAGCCGGGCCAATTCGCAGGCTGTGGCCAGCCCGAGGCCGCTGGTGGGCCCGGTGATGACCGCCGTCTTGCCATCGACGAATTCACTGAGCCCCTTGCGCTCCATATTGAGGTAGCCGCGCTCCGTAAAATCCCAGGCCGCCGGCAGTACCGCTTTTTCTTTGAGCCCATCGACGACGGTGTGCTCCGGGGGCGAATTGGGAATCTCGAGCGCCCGGCGCATCCCCTCGACGGCCTTGACGCCGACCCGATTGAGCCACGGTTTCAGCGCCGGGACTACAGCCCCCATCAATCCCGAAAACTCCAGATCGGCGATGTAGTGAATTCGGGTCGTCTCAGCGTCGACGGCCTCAACGCTGATGACATCGCGCGCCGTGACGCGATCGCCGGAGCCGAGCAACACCAGCTGCTCGCCGTCGGTGATATCAACCAGTTCGTACTGCATCGGAATTCGCCGGCCCGCCGACGACAGCGTCACATCAAAGACCGTGCCCACTTCCGGGGCGCCGGCCGTCCGCTTTTCGGCGCGGTACACACCGGGGTCCCATTGTTCGATGGTCGAAAAGTCGACGAGGTATCGAAAGCAATCCCCGGCGCTTCGATTTACGACGATGGTCTCTTCCAGACGCGGCATGGTGACTCCAGACAGGGGTATCCACAATTATTCGGGTATTCAGGCAATGGCTTCCGCAACCCGGACTCCGCCCAGCGCCACCGCCAGGGTACTCTGGCCGGGAAAGACGGTGTCGCCGACCAGATACAGGTCGTCGTCGACCTGATGGGGCGATAGGTTGCGGTAGTTGTGAAGACCGGTCGTCCGGGGGATCCCGCCGACGTAGCCCCGGCGCCGCCCGGTAAATCGCTCAAATGTCCGCGGACTGGCGGTCATCTCGAAGACGACGGCTTCTGAGACTCCGGGCGCCCGTCGCTTCAGGGTGTCGCGCATCCTCTGATGGACTTCGTCGATATAGGCGGCGCGCCCGTCGGAAGCGCCGCCGTACAACCGCTGCATATCGACGTGAGTCGACACCGTCACCGTCCGCTGGCCATCGGGCGCCCGCTCGGTCTCGTCGGCGGCGCTGATCGAACAGAAGATGTGATTGCCCTCCTGAAACACGGCGTCTGGATCGTCGACGAGCTGAAGGTGATGCGCCGACTGGCCGTCGATCTTCGAGGCGTCGACGCCCAGATACAGCATCGCCGCTCCCCAGCCCGATTCGACGCCGCGCTGAAGATCGCGCAACGCGTCGATATCGTCGACGTCGCGCCCCAGCATTTCGGCGACGCCGGAGGGAAGAAGATTGGCGACCACCGAGCCGGCGCGCAGATCGCTTCGGCGACTGTCGACGCGCCAACCTCCGGCGTCGCGCTCGAGGGCCGTCACCGGATCGGCAAAGCGCATCGAGCCACCGAAGTCATCGATCTGATCGGCGATGGCACGGGCCAGATTGCCGATGCCGCCGTGGATATGCCCGGTGCCGCGAAAGAAATAATCCATCGCCGCCAGTGCAAAGGGCGCTTCCGCCCGTTCGGCCGACGCCTGGACGGTGATCTGACAGACGGCATCGGCGTACTGGCGCATCGGCTCGAATTCCCAGACGTCGTGGCGCCGAAGGACATCGGCAAACGATCGACCCATCACCGACGCCAACCGAAGATAGCGCGGCGAGCGCATCACATGGCGCCCCAGACTGCCGATCGAAAACGGCGGCAATAGCTCCGGGTCTTCAAAGCACTCCCACAGCGCGTCGGCCACCTTGTGCTGCCAGTCAAAAAAAGAGCGCAACGCCTCCTTTGGCGCCCCGTCAACACTGCAAAATCGCTCGATAAATCGGTCCCGACTCGGCGAGACCTCGAACTCCAGATCGCCGGTTCGCATCGTCACCAGCGGATCGAGTCCCTCGAATTCGACATCCAGATCAAAATCTTCGATCCAGCGCTCAAATAGCAACCCCTGGCCAAACCCGCTAAACAAGGTGGCCCCCGACTCAAAGCGGTAGCCCTTGCGCTCGAAGGTGCTGGCGCAGCCGCCCGGATAGGTCAGCCGCTCGAAGACCACCACATCCCGGCCCCGGCGAGCCAACTCCAGCCCACAGGCCAGCCCGCCGAACCCGGCCCCGATAATCGCGACATCCGTGGTATCCATAACAACTCTCAGGAGGCGTCGGCGGTGATGGGAACATCGATTTTCGCGCTGGCGAGACGGCCCAATTTCATCTGAAGCGACGCCTCGAGATCGCCGTAAAAGAACTCGAATCCCGCCTCCTCGAGACGGGTCGGCATCGCCCGCTGGCTGACCAGGACCATCTCGCGGGCCGCCCGTTCGCCCAGGGCGATCTGCAGTGCCGACGCCGGCACAGGCACCACATTGGGCCTGTTGACGACATCACCGATGGTGCTCAACAGCGCGCGATTGGTCACCGGCGAAGGCGCCGTAATATTGAACGGTCCCGCCAGATCTGAGCGTCGAATCAACATGAAAATGGCGGCGATGGCATCGTCGATGTCGATCCAACTGACGTACTGGTCGCCGCTTCCGAGCCGGGAGGCCATCCCGAATTTGACGGCATGGAGCATCTCCGGCAGCGCTCCGTGGCCCGGGTCGAGGACGACGCCGAAGCGAGGCCACACGGTGCGAATTCCGGCTCGTCGAGCCGGCTCCGCCGCCGCCTCCCACCCCCGGCAGACCTCCGATAAAAAGCCGTCGCCCAGCGCCCCGTTTTCGTCGACCATCGCCTCGCCGGTATCGCCGTAATACCCAATGGCGGAGGCCGACAAAAAGACCTCCGGCGGCTCGTCGAGGCCGGCGAGCGTCCGGGCCAGAAGCTCCGTTCCGTCGACTCTGCTATCCTCGATGGCCCGGCGCTTGTCGTCGGTCCATCGGCCCTGGACGGGCTCTCCGGCCAGATGGACCACGGCGTCGATGCCCTCCAGCGCGTCGCCATCGATATCGCCGTCGGCCGGCGACCAGTAGATCGCGCCATCGCCACAGCCATCGCGCTGTCGGACCAGGCGCAGCACCTGATGGCCGCCGGTCTCCAGAAATGCCGCCAGCGCACGTCCGATCGATCCCGAAGAGCCGGTGATGGCGACTCGAAGCGCGCCATCGACGTCGGACACCGCATGACGGCGCAGATCGTCAGCCGTTCGACGGTGGCGAAAAGCGAACATGCGCTGGAGCATCGTCTCCGTCTTCGCCCCGCCCACCAAAGATCCCAGCGGACCGCCCGGAAGCGCGTACTCCACATCGTCAATCAACAGGCTCTGGCCGTCGCCCCGCTCCTCGAATCGATGGGTGTGGACCCAGCGCGCAAAGGGACCGCGCACCTGTTCATCCACAAACTGGCGGCCCTCGACGTGGTCGCGATGCTCGGCGACCCACCGAACCGACAGCGGTCCCTGCTGGATATCAAAGACGCGTCGGGCCCCGTCTTCGATGCCGCCTGTGGCCTCCACGGTCTCCATCGTCTCCCAGGGCGGGGCGAGTCGCTCGAAGGCCCCCGGGCGGGCGTGCCACCGATACAGGGCGTCGGCGCTGACGGGCATCCGGGTCTGCTGTCTGAAACGAGCCATGGCGTAAGTCCTGGGCAAAGAGCGGAGTCGAGCCTGCTGACACCGAAGGTATTCAATTGCTATTCAAAAACAACAGGCCACCGTTCTTAACGGCCTCCCGGGGCCTATAACGCGTAGTTTCCGGCAGTATTCCCCAAAACACCGGCGCCGACGGACCATACCCCCTTTCAAAACATATTCAAACAGTCACCCCTCGACGTCGATCGCGGGGGCCGAGGCCACTGGCCAACTCAAGGGCGCTGATTACTACTTCTTGTCCTCCGACACCCTACTTGAGGTTTGAGATGCTCGACCTCGCCATCATTGTGGCCTTTGTGCTCTACGCCATCGGCTCCGGACTCAACGCCCGGCAGAAGGCCTCCGAGAATCTGCGCCAGTATTTTCTGGCCGGACAAACCATCAAAGGCTGGCGCGCCGGCTGTTCGATGGCGGCCACGCAATTTGCCGCCGACACGCCGCTTTTGGTCATGGGCCTGATCGCCACCGGCGGCGTCTTTTTGCTGTGGCGACTCTGGATCTACGGGCTGGCCTTTTTATTGATGGGATTTGTGCTCGCCGCCGCCTGGCGCCGCTCCGGGGTATTGACCGATGCCGAATTGACCGAACTTCGCTACAGCGGCCCCGGTGTGCTGGTGCTGCGCGTTCTCAAGGCGGTGTATTACGGCACCCTCATCAACTGCGTGGTTCTGGCGATGGTACTGGTGGCGGCGATGCGAATTGCCGAGGTCTTTCTTCCCTGGCATCAATGGCTTCCGGCGTCGCTATACGCCATCATCTATTCGGTCGTCGACGCCGTCGGCATCTCGCTCGGCGAAAGCGTCACCGGCCTGGCGCCGATGGTCATGACCACCAATAATCTGATCAGTGTGGGACTGATCGTGGTTTTCGTCGCCCTCTACTCGTTGACCGGCGGCTTGCGAAGTGTGATCGCCACCGACGTCGCCCAACTGGCGCTGGCGCTTGTGGGCACCGCCGCCTACGCCTGGGTTGTGCTCGACGAGGTCGGCGGGATTGCGGCGCTCAACGAACAGGTCGTCGATCTTTACGGCCACGCTCAGGCGGCGCAGATGCTGTCGTTTTCGCCGACGGGCACCGACGTTGTGACCGGATTTTTGATTGTCGTCAGCCTGCAGTGGCTCTTTCCGATGAATAGCGACGGCACGGGCTATCTGGCCCAGCGCTCGCTGGCCTGTCGAAGC
>CAYUPT010000355.1:0-4898 GCA_964446725.1 uncultured Bradymonadales bacterium
ATCATCGAAGTCGATCACTTTCCCCAGCGCGCCTATCAGCGGGCCTTCGAGATCCTCGAGGAATTCGACTATCCGGCCGTCGGCTCTCACGGCACCCACAACGAGGGACGGCTCTACGAGCTGGGCGGCGTCTCCAAATTCAATTTCGGTCGATGCAGTGATCCACAGCGCGGAGGGAGTCGAATCGACGGTCTCAACGAGCGGCTGGAGCTTATCGAGGACGCCGGCGCCTACCCCGCCGAGGGCTTTGGCTTTGATCTCAATGGCTTTGCCGGCGCTCCCGGCCCGCGCTTCGGAGATGATTCTGTCTGCAACCAACCCCAAGACGATCCGGTAACCTATCCCTTCCAATCCTACGATGGCGGCGTCACCTTTAGCGAACCCCAGGTCGGCGAGCGCACCATCGATTTCAATACGGAGGGCATGGCCCACATCGGGTTGATCCCGGAATTGATCGAAGATGTCCGCAATGACGGCGTCACCGACGAACAACTGGAACCGCTATTCCGCTCTGCGGAGGGCTACCTCCGAATGTGGGAGCGCGCCGAAGAGCGGGCCCAGGATATTCGCAACTGATCTACTGCTCGACGATGACCGGAATGTCGTCGAAGGGATAGTGCCGCCGGTCTTCGTGCTCCCACTGCGGATGGTGGGGATGGCTGAGCATTCGCGTCAGTCGCGTCAAGGTCTGCCAGGACATCTCGTCGATATCGACGGCGATGACGATTCTTCGACTCCTGAATGGACTCCACCGGTCATGGAAGTCATCATCGGACTTCAGTTCCGCCATTCCATCGACGATGGCATCCGGGATGTCATCGGCATCGACTCCGTCCCAACAGATGGTGGGCCCGTCATCGGCGCAATCTTCGACGGGCTCGATCCATTGGCCATCATCGAATGAATTGTCGTCCCGGCGCTCCATCCCAAATTGCGAATCCCGGTGGTCCGATTCCTCCCGGGCTCGGGCCTGGCGGCTAAAATTGACGATATCGAGTCCCTCATCGCCGACGATAAACGCCAATCCATCGTCGGTCACATCGCGAAGCACATCGGCATCGGCCTGGAGCTCATCGACGACATTGGGGTGCATCGGAACGGTGGGAAAGCGCGCGCCGTCCGGCGTCTCCATGACCGCCGAAAGGGCGATGCGCTCATGTGATGGAAGTTGAGCGAAGGCTCGTATCATCTCGACAGCATCCGTCTCGGGCGGTGCCACCAGAGCGATGCGGCGCATCACTCGCGGTCGGATGTCGTATCGATCCTCGAGTGCCCACAGTGAGTTGTCGAACTCGCCCAGTATCAACGGTGTGCGAAGTGAGTGGTCATCGATCAACGCCTCGACGCGCTCCCGACCGCCCTGCCCGGCGAGTTCGTCGATGGCCACAGAATCGTCGCCGATCTGAAGCCGGTTGTCGCCGCCGAATACCACCGTGCCGTGGTCAAATAGCGGCATGGTGATGCGCTCGCGGGCCCGCAGCGAATCATCGACGTCTGTCTCGGGCATCGGTGCATCGACGACGGACTCAACCTCGTCGGCAGCCGCACAGGCGGCATCCTCGCCGCGTTCACAGCCCTTCTCGTACAGATCCAACGCGTCTCGGTAGCGCAACTGTTCCTCCAGTTGAAAGCCTGCAAACCAGGCCAGACGCGCCATCGCCACATCGAGTCCGGGCTCACCGGACACCTCTCGGCAGTCGGCGGCGCGGTCGGTTAATTCATCGACGGCATCGACCCATTGACGCCCTCGCTGATCGGCGTCGTCACTCGATATTTCCTCCTTATAGCGGGCGATGGCATCGCGAATATCGTCGACGCATTCTGCAGTCTGTGGCCCCTGTAGCTGCGGCAACGACTCGATATCATCACTCCCTGGAGCATTACCGACGGTGGTGACCGCAAACCCATCGTAGGTCTCGGCCTCGAACTCCATCGCGGGCGGAATATCGTCGCCATCAATATTCTCAAACAAGCGCTCCACCATCGTTTCCCGGCGCCCACCCAGCGATGAAAAGCCGAGTTCGCTAAAGGCGCGCCCGTCAACGCGGTGGCGAAACCTCGCAGGCCGGGTCTGTTCATTGGCATCAAAGACCTCGTCGACGGAGGCGTTAAAGACGTAGCGCACCAGAAGTTCATCGCCCTCTGCGGTGACCATCGAGTCCCCCCTCCAGGCAAATACGGAGGCCACCGCGTACAGCCGTCCGTGGCGTCGAAACAATTCTTCGAATTGCTCGCGATTGCCCTTCGTATGCTCGAATCTGCCGCTGGCGACGATGACCAACTCATCGGCGTATTCGTCGTCGGCATCGCCGACATCTTCAGCGCGGTGGAAGGTCACCCGGGCGGCGATCGGAGCATCGGGCACAATTCCGTACAGCGAGGGGTCGACAAAAAACTGGCCCGGCTGATTGAAAAGGCTCCAGTTTTGCCCCGGTGCAAGCAGGTCCTCTCGGGAGACGTCGACCTCGAGATGCTCGTGAGCATCGCGCAAAACGTCGAGGGCCGACGGGTTGTCAGCGCCGAATTCGAGCTCCCATACCGGATCTTCCGGGTGCTGTGGAAGCGTCGGGCGCCGCTCCTCGAGGGCGTCGGCGAGTTCTGCGCCGTAGTCGGTATGTGTCGACACCACCCGTGCCGCCGGTGCCCCGTCATCGATGGCCAGTCGAATGCTGGCATCGAAAAACTCCGCCGTCGCTCCCCCAAAGAGGTCGATGCTTCGGTGCACATCCATCGTCGCGTCTTGCCATCGCTCACGGAGTTCCGGTTCATTGATCGTGAGCCCCGGGGCGCGAACGGCGCCGATGAGCGGAAGCGATGGATACAACCTGCCCAGCGCAATCAAACGGCCCATATTGGGATAGTTGATGTACAGGCTGAATGGGGCGTCGGAACGAGCAAAGTCGACGAGTGCCGTCGTCGGTTCCGGCGTTTCGATGTCCACCTCCCGAAGCGCGCGAAGTTTCCGCTCTGCATCGACCCCGCCCGTCCCGGGCGTGACCACATCGATGGCCGCCCCTCGTGCTGTGGCCTCCACAGTATGAGCCGTCGAATCGTCGAATTCCAGATCGGCGGCCAGTGTTTGCACCTCGTCAAATAATGCCTCTCGATGCGACCCGTCGGTGACAGCAACCAGCCGGATATGGACACTTTTCGGAAATGATTCCACCGGCGACCACGGAACAATCCTCGCCGCCTGGTAAAACGACTGTTGGCTCTGCGGAGTCACGGCCAAGAAAAATTCGTCGGCGTTTTCGAGCATCGACAAACGCTCAGCGATATCCCCCAATACATTGGCGACCCAGGCGACCTGATACATATACACTTGAGCATCCGGATCGTCGCCGATGAGCTCTTCGAAGGGCACGTCGCGGCCGTCCGGTTCCAGATCGGGCAATTCGGTGAGTTCTTCGGCCACTGCGCCGAGTCGGCGGGCATCGATCCGTGCAATCGCAGCCGCCGGAAATAATCCCTCCGGAAGAGATGACGCGATCTCTTCGCTGGCCTCGGCGACGGACAGAGAAGCTTCAGCGCTGCTGTGTGCCGTAGCCGGCAGCGCTACCGTCATCAACAGGCAATAGACGGCCATCCAGAACATTCGCTGTCTCGTACTCATGTCGTCCCATTTGTCGGGAGTTGTATCTGCCGTGGCTGTGTGCCCTTCTGATACGCAGATTTTGATTATTCTTCAAACCGACTTATCACAATCAAGTTGCATTTGCGATTATTCTCGTCTAGGCTCCGACCACGCGCATCGTGGAGAGGAATCGCATCACCACTGAGAGTTCGCCCCAATATGTACCGCTGGCCCCCAACCAACATCGCCGTTGCCCTGTGTGTCATAGGCACAACGGCCATTGCGACTCCATGGCCGGCCGTGGCCGGAGAGCTTTCCGACGCCGACGGCGATCTCGAACTTCGGGTTGTCGACGCCGACAGTGAAGAACCGATCTTCGGAGCCACGGCGCGCGTTGAGGACCCGCCGAGAGAGACCTTTACCGATGAAGCCGGACGGGCTCAACTCGAGCACCTTCCGGACGAAGCATTGGCCGTCGAAGTCGACTTTACGGGCTACGAGACTGCACATTTCGTCGTCGAACTCGAGGCCGGAGCCCCTGCCGAACGCACGGTAGAACTGGAGCCCCAAGTACAGGACGACGAAGAGACGGGCTCCGTCGAAGTCACCACCACCGGTCGCCGGGTCTCGACAAGTGATGTCTACCGACCGACCTCGGTGCTCAGCGGCGAGGAGTTGCAGCGCAATATGTCGAATTCCGTGCCCGCCACCCTGGAGTCGGTTCCCGGATTTCACGCTCAGTACAACGGTCCCGGGGCGTCGAGTCCCACCATCCGCGGCCTGCCCGGTGATCGGGTCTTGATGCTCGAAGAGGGCCATCGCACCGGCGATATCTACTGGACGGCCTCCGATCACGGAGTGATGTCCGAACCCCTTTCGGCGACGCGCATGGAAGTTGTTCGCGGACCAGCCGGACTGTTGTACGGTCCCAATGCACTCGGCGGGGCAGCCAATGTCGTTCGCAACGATATCCCCCAGCGCCGCAGCCACGAACCGGAGGTGACGGTCCGCTCGATGTACGAGTCGGTCAACCACGGCATCGGCGCCGGCGCCACCGTTGTCGCCCCGGCCGGACCACTCAATATCTACGGCGAAGCCACGGCCCGGCGCGCCGGCGACAGCCAGACCCCGCTGGGCGAAATCCCCCGCACCGGGATGCGCGCCTTCAACGGTGGACTCGGCGCAAGTTGGCTCCCCGACTGGGGCACCGTCGGCGCCGCCGTGCGCCACTACGACAACGTCTACGACATCCCCGGCGAATTCGACGGCGAACTCATTCCCGGCGGCCATCCCGGCGGCGTCACCAGCGAGGCCCGGCGCACCA
>CAYUPT010000356.1:0-4870 GCA_964446725.1 uncultured Bradymonadales bacterium
CGGGGCGGCGTCGACATCGACGACAAAGGTCAATTCCTCTTTGTTCTGGAGTGTCCCCATTGGCGCCCGATAGGGCTTGAGGCCCAGGTCCTGATGGCTCAACTCCACCCGTCCTTCCACCCGAAGCTGAGGTTCGAACTGGACGGAGACCGGAAAGCCAAAGTCAAAATTGGTCTGCTGGACGCTCAGTGTGGCATCCATCACCCAGTGCTTACCGTCGGGTCGAGCGCCGTCGACGCGAAAACCGATATTGCCGAATTCTTCGGCATGGAGTTGACCTTCGGCGAGCATATTTTTTCGAGTTGTACGTCGGTCTTTTTCGGAGACCGTTCCATCCAATCCGACGCGCCGGCGGTCGTCGTCGGCGTCGATGACCAGCGATCGAACCGCGAAATCAAGCGAAAACCGCAGTTCTTCGGGGGTGTCGGAATCAATGGCCACCGTCGAGGTGAATTCGTCGGCCCGGACCACATGGTCGTGTCCGAGTCGAGACAGTAATTTGCTGTCGTCATTGCGAACGATGACGGCGGCAAATGTATTCGAGCGGTGAAGGCGGTAGCGTAGTTTCGTCATTCTGCGACCTCCGGAACGGAGTCGTACGTCGTCTTTCGGCGGCGAAGTTCGGCGCGACCGGGCGTCGACACCAGACTGCCTTTGGCGTCGCGCCCCAGATTGGCGGCGTTGCCCTCATCGGTGTCGATATGCATCTCCAATCGAAAGTCCGGCGACACTCGGACCAGCACATCGCCGTAGACAAGCGATCGCTCTCCGCTGGAGACGGCGACTTCCACGACGTCGCGGTCGTCGACGCCGAAGTGGTCGGCGTCGTCGGGCGTCATGTGAATGTGGCGCCAGGCGCAGATGACGCCGCGGTTAAGCTCCACCCGCCCCTCGGGTCCCTCCAGGATGATGCCCGGTGTATTCTCGATGTCACCGGAGGCGCGCACCGGGGCGTCGACACCCAGCGCGAACTCGTCGGTTCGCGATATCTCGACCTGGTTGATATCTCGCGTCGGCCCCAGAATGCGCACCGACTTGATCGTGCTCTTGGGACCGATGATGTCCACCGTCTCTTCGGCGGCGAATTGGCCGGGCTGGGACAACTCGTTGCGCGGTGTCAACTCGTGGTTGTCGCCGAATAATTCTTCGACGGTTTTCTGGCGAAGGTGGACGTGACGCGCCGAAACGGCGACCGGGATCGGCCGGTGGTTGGTATCGTCCAGTCGATCCTGATCGACGACCAGTTGCGACGTATCCTCTGCAATCGCGCGGCTCTCATCGGTCTCGGCGACCAGCAGGTGGGTGCGGCTGGTGGGCTCCGAGATGCGTTCGACGGGATTGTCGTTATTGACGGTGACGTCGCGATTGAGTTCCTCGTCGAGGTGGGCGCCGAGGTATTGGAGTCGCTGGCCGACGCGATGGCGGATCAGGGAGCTATTTTCACCGATGCCGGCCGTAAAGACGATGGCGTCGACACCGCCCATGACCGCCGCGTAGGCGCCGACGTATTTCCGAAGCCGGTGGGCGAAGACCTGGATGGCGAGCCGGCAGCGATCGTCACCGTCGGCGGCCCGGTCCGCGAGGTCGCGCAGGTCGTTGCCGTCGCCGGACAGACCGGCGAGTCCGCTCTCATTGTTGAGCAATTCGTCCACAGCGTCGACGTCGTAGTCGTCCTGGCGCATCAACTGGATGATAATTCCCGGATCGATATCGCCGCTTCGAGTCCCCATCACCAGCCCCTCGAGCGGGGTCATGCCCATGCTGGTCTCGATGGAGCGCCCGTATTCCACGGCGCATACACTGGCCCCATTTCCCAGATGGCAGGTGATCAGGCGTAAATCGCGAAGATCGGCGTCCAGGTAATGGGCGGCCCGACTGGCGACAAATTCGTGGCTGATGCCGTGGAATCCGTAGCGCCGAAAATCCTGTTCCTCGGCCAACTCCTGGGGGATGGCATAGGCCCTTGCCCGCGTCGGCAGTGTGGCGTGAAACGCGGTGTCAAAGACGGCGACGTGGGGAATTTTGGGAAGTCGGGCGCGAGCGGCGCGAATTCCGGCCAGATTGACCGGGTTGTGCAGCGGCGCCAATTCCCGGAGGCTGTCGATGGTCGCCTCCACATCGTCGTCGATGCGCACCGGCGACTGAAAATGCTCGCCGCCGTGGACGACGCGGTGGCCGACTCCCGAAAGCTCGGCATCGTCGGGCATCGCCTCCAGTAGCCGGGGAAGGGCCTCCGCCAGCGACTGCTCGTGGTCGACATCGGTGTTGTCGAAGGCAAAACGCTCGCCGTTGATGCGGCCTATCGGCCCTGCTCCACCCAGTCGCTCGATGTGCAACGTGGTGCGAACGTCACCGCTTAAATGGTCGATGACGTCGGCCTTGATCGATGAACTGCCGCAATTGATGACCAAAATATGCATATCCGCCGTCTCCGTCGGAGGGTCCGGTAGTATTTGAAGAAGCTGTAGTATCCGCGCACAGGGTTCCACAGCCGGCCTTCGGTGGCAACCGCGACCGCCGTCGTCGGCACCGACATCGGTCGGTCACCGCACTTTTATTGGTCATCCCGAACCCGTCGTGGGCGGCGGTGGTGGATGCGACTATTGATTCCGGCTGGCGCTCCAACTAGATTGCCGCACACAAATGGAAGTCACTGATTCTACGACACGAGTTATGACGTATGGTTAATCAGGCACTGGTACCCGCCGCCGGTCGCGGCGCCCGTCTCGATCGCCCGGAAACGCCCAAACCACTGGTCGACGTTGGAGGCCGTCCGCTGATTGTCGATGTCCTCCAGCGATTGGAATCCGCCGGGATCGACGAGGCGGTCGTCGTCGTCGGCTTTGGCGCCGACCAGGTCGTCCGGGGGTTGACCAATCACCCGGAGCTGGATCTGGCGATCGAATTTGTCGATCACGACGGGTGGCGCCGCGGCCTGGCCTCCAGTATTCTGGCCGCCCGCGACGAGCTCGACGACCGATTTGTGGTCGCCATGGCCGATCACCGCTTCGACTCGACGCTCGTCGACACCATCACCGATGTCGACCTCGACGGCGATGCCGGCGTAATGCTCGTCGATCGCGATGTGGCATCGGTCCACGACCCGGATGCCGCCGTCGGTGTTCGCCTTGACGACCGGCGCGTCATTGATGTCGACCGAGGTCTTCGCGGCGACGCCGACGGGGTCGATGCCGGATTGTTGTTGCTCGAATCGGCGATCTTCGAGGCCCTGGAGTCCGTACTCGTCGAAGATGAGCCCGCCGGACTCGCCGACGCCATGCAGCAACTCGCCGACGCCGGGCGCGTTCGCGCAACCTTTGTCGACGGCCGGCGCTGGTACGACATCGATACGCCATCGGCACTGATTCGCGCCGAAATGGACCACCGCGATCGGCGCCGCAAACAGACGGTCACCGAACCGGAATTCGACGACGATGCCGGCGTCGACCCTACCAACTACGTCTTTACCACCGGAAAGCCCACCGACACCGACGTCTTCGTCCAGCGCGGTTTTGTGCGCAATCCCAAGACCATCCAACTGATTCCCGACGCCAGCGCCTCGTCGCCGATCTACGTCTTTACCGACACCCGGGTCAACGAGTTGTACGGCGATGACTTCGTCGGCGGCCTCGACGAGATGGGCTACGATGTCCGTCGTATCGTCATGGCCGAAGGCGAGGAATCGAAGACGATGGACAACTACACCGACCTCGTCGACCACGTCCTCGCCGAGGGCATCGACGAGCGCTCGGTGCTGGTCTCGCTCGGCGGCGGCGCGGTCTGCAATGTCTGCGGATTCGTGGCCTCCACGCTGTATCGCGGCATCGGTCTGGTCCATGTACCGACGACACTGATGGCCCAATGCGACGCCGCCATCGGCCACAAACAGGGGATCAATGGCTCCCGAGGCAAGAATATGGTCGGCGCCTACTATCCGCCCCACGCCATTGCCGTCGACGTCGAAGTCCTGCAGACCCTCGAGGACTGGTTGATTCCCGACGGCCTCAGTGAAGTCGTCAAACACGCACTCGGCCAGGACCGCGACTACCTCGACTACCTGCTCGATTACGACGGATCGATGTTCGATCTCGACTTTCTCGAAAATGTGGTCTGCAAGAATATCGAGCTCAAATGCGAATTGATGGCCAGCGACCCCAAGGAACTCAAAGAGGGCATGGTCCTGCAATACGGCCACACCACCGGTCATCCCATCGAATATCTGTCGGGCTACGACCTCAATCACGGCCAATGTGTCGGCATCGGCATGATGATCGCCTCCCGCATCGGCCGCATGCTCGGCGCCTGTGACGACGATATGGTGGAATTGCACCGGGAAGTTATCGAAAAATACGACCTGCCCACCACCATCCCGGACTACCTGGACGTCGACGACATCATGGCGACCCTCAAATATAACAAGCGCTACCTGACGGAGGGCACGCGCATGGCGATTGTCGATGCCCCCGGATCGCTGTGGCAGATCGACGGTGACTACACCATCCCCGTCCCCGAGGAAGTCCTCCGCGAGGCACTTTACGCCAGCTTTGAATAATTGGGTAATCCGCAGCGCGCACGGTCACGCATCTCCGCAGATGGGAATCCACAATGAGCCGTCGAGTCGTCATCACCGGTGGGTCCAGCGGCATCGGACTCGCCAGCGCCAGACAATTTGCCGAGCAGGGCGACCGAGTCACCATCTGTGGACGGGACCCCGACAAGTTGGAGGCTGCGCGCGGTCAGATCGACGGACTCGACTGCCACCGCGTCGATGTCACGGACCAACAGGCGGTTCGCGCTTTCTTCGACGACGTCGGTCCCGTCGACGTCCTGGTCGCCAACGCCGGCGTCTGCAAACAGGCCCGGCTCGACG
>CAYUPT010000357.1:0-4870 GCA_964446725.1 uncultured Bradymonadales bacterium
TGCCGCCGCCGACTGGCGATCTTCTTGCTCCGATGTGGGCTGTCCGGGGTCTGCCGCATCGGATGTGCCTTCGGATCGCCGCGAAGCGACGTCCGACCGCTCCTTGTCGGCGTCGACGGCCTCCATGGCCTCACCGACGCCCATCGGAGTCTGCGAGGGGCGAACATCCTGTGCCGTATTCAGCGCCGTTGCAAAGTCGGCCACCGAACGGGCCGGTTTCCAGTCGCTGAAGGTCTCGTTCCACACATAGGTCCCATCCCCCAGTTCACCGCTGGCGAATTTCGATGCCAACTCCCGTTCGCTCAGTGGTCCGAAGGACTGACCATTGACCGAGTAATGCCACTCCAATTGTGGAGTCGATCTATCGGGGCTCGACGTCGATGCCCCCTGTCGGTTCCGGGCGTTTGTCGACGACGCTCGAGACCGCGAACTCCCGGCGCCTGACGGCGCGTCCGGTTCTCGAACCGTGATGACGTGGCTGCATTTCTTGCAGCGCACTTTCAAGACCTTTCCCCGCACCTTCTCGTCGGCAATGGAGTACTTGGTCTGACAGTTGTCGCAGTAAAATTTCATACCCGAGCGCCTCGCACGTAATCTCGGCTAAAACGTCCATGAAAAGTGCAGCAGAATACTACCGACCCAATTTCTTGGTGGCAAGTTCCCGGCAATGCCCTCCAGGAGCCGGTGCCACAGCGCGATTAATTCGTTGTCACTGCCGGTTAACACACCAGCTATTCGGCCCGCTTCGGCCCTGTGACGCTGTACTCAACGCACGGAGAACCGCCATGGATACACGACATACTTCGATATTCTCACTTCTCATTGTGGTCTTGACCGCCGGCCTGATCACGGCCTGCGGAAACTTTGGCTCCTTTACGTTCACCGAAGAAAGCCAAGAGATCGAGGTCGAGGGACAGAGCTCACCGCTTTCGAACCTGCTTCCCACCGAAATCCCGATGCAGGTCAACCTCCAGCAGGAGTTGGAACGCCAGGATGCCAGCGGTGCCCAATCGGTTCATCTCATCGATCTGTACTTCGAGATGACCGATAATACTGACGAGGAGCACTTTGACTTCATGAATGAAATCACGATCACCGTCGACGCCGACGGCCAATCCGAAGAGGAGCTGGCCTGGAACCTCGACATCCCCGAAGGCCAGAACCGCTTCCATCTGGACACCGACAGTGATCTGGACCTCAAGCCCTATGTCGAAGAAGGCATGAGCCTGGAGACCGATGTGTCGGGAAGCGCTCCCGATAACGACGCCAGATTCAAGGTGTACGCCGAATTCCGGGTCCACGTCCTGTAGTCCATTACCCATGGCGGGTTGGCCCCACTGCCCCGGGGCGACCCGTCAATCATCGTCGTCCAGATCATCGATGATGGATTTGATCTGCAATTCTGTGGCGTCGATTTTGTCGCGGCACAGCCGAATCAATTCCGCGGCGCGATCGACCTGTTCGCCCAGCTCATCCAGATCGAAGCGGTCCTCTTCGATGCCCTCGAGAATTTCATTGAGTTCCTGAAGGGCCTGGCCGTATTTGAGCTCCGTCTCTTCATCGGTGGCGTCGTCTTGCGTCATCTCGATCCTCCTGAGAGTTCAGTAAGAAAGGGGATTACTCCGCCGGCTCCGAGGCCGGCTCTTCGGTCGTCGTTTCGCGCTCTACAGCGTCATCGTCGAGGCGTCGGGCCCGGAGTACACCATCTCCAACCATGACATCGAAGTCATCACCGACGTCGAGGTCGTCGCGGGAGCGAATTACGCCCTGGTCATTGCGTACCACGGCGAACCCCCGTTCGAGAATCCGCTGTGGATCCAATAGCTGGAGTTGCTCCTCCAGGTGTCGCAGCCGAGTCCGCTCCGATTCCGCGTCGCGCCGAACTGATTTGCGCAGCGCGTCGATTCGATCGTCGAGGGTATTGCGGAGCCGATCGAAGCGGCGAATAAAACGCGGTACCGATAATTTGCGTCGCGCCCGATCGATTTGTCGGCGGCGCCGGTCGGCGCTGTGGCCGACGGCGACACGGAGCTGGCGCTGCTGGGCATCGAGCTGGCGGCGGCGACCGGAGACGGCGCCGCGCGCCGCCTCGGCGATCGCTCCTTCCAGCCGGTCCTGACGGCGTCGGGCCTCGCCGAGGGACTCCACGACCCGGCGCTCGAGCTTGGCTCCACAGCGCACAAGTCGGCGCTGTTCCTCGTCGAGCTGGCGCCCGGCGAGCCGGGCGATCGCCGCGTAGCGCTCCTCGATGGTATTCCGAAACTCGTCGACGCGCCGCACAATCGCGTCGGCAGCGGCCGTCGGCGTCTTCGTCGGCTCCGCGATCATGTCGAGCAGACAGGTATCGCGCTGGTGACCGACGCCGCTGATGATTTTGACCGGGTGATTGCAGACCGCCTCGCCGATGGCCTCCGTATCGAAATGAGCGAGCTCGGAGCGCGAGCCTCCGCCCCGGACAATGGCCACCACGTCGAAGTCGGCGGCCCGGCGCCGGAAATAGCGCAGCGCCTTTAGCACGGATCGCTCGGTGTGCGCGCCCTGGACATTGGCGTCGTGAACGGTCAGCGAAAACCCGCGCCCGCTCTCCTGGAGTTGATGGACAAAATCGTTGTAGGCGTCGCTTTCGTAGCTGGTGATCAGACCTACGTTGAGCGGGCACACCGGCCAACTCCGATTGAGATTATCGGACTCGATGCCGCGGGATTTAAGGGCCCGAAAGACGCGCTCCCGATTCAACTCGATTTCCCCGGCCGTATAGGCGGGGTCGATATCCTTGACCCGAAGTTGATAGCGCCCGTTTTTGGCGTACAGGTCGATGCTCCCGCCGATGCGCACGGCCAGGCCGTCATTCAATTCGATATCGCTATCGCGAAGCTTTTTGGCGATCTGTTTGCGGTGGCGCTCAAAGAGCACGGCTTTGATCTTGGCCACTTCACTGGCGCCGGGGACCGGGCGCTCGACGAGGTCGAAAAAGTAGGTGCTGTAGTTGCTGGCCCGATTTTTATCGAAATCCTGGAGTTCGCCGACGACCCAGATAATATCGTCAAAGCGCTCCTGAAGCGCCGCCTGAGCGGCCTGATTGAGCCGACTGATCGTCCAGGTCCCCTCGGGCACCTTCTGGACGGCTGGTTTCGCCGACGATGCATCGTCCTGTTCGTCGCGATAATTGCGCAGTGCCGGCGAAAATTTGAAGTGATAGCCGTCGAGTCGCTCGATGACGTAATCCAGGTGTTCCAGCGGCACAAACCAGGTCTTGGTCCGGTTTTCGTACCACCGATCGGGAAGGGTCCGCACCACCTGGACCAATTCCTGGTCGTACGGAAAACTAATCTTGATGCGTTGTTCGTCGACTTCGACGTCGATCACTCGGGGCATCGTCTTCCTCGATCGCAGAGTCGTTGGTAGAACGCCGGCCACCGGACCCGGTCGCCGGCCCAGGCCGGTCGGGACCGATTACGGCGCATTGTCATCGATGCAGGCACTCGCCTCGGCGCCGAGGCATCGGCCCGGACCGCCGGAATTCTCCGGATAACAGGGCGAGCAAAGCTGTTGCTCGCCGCAGTCGGCATCGTCTTCGCAGAACTCCAGGCACTGGCTCTGGTAGCAGACCTGACCGTCCGGACAGCCGACGTGCTCATCGCAATCGGCGGTGTTAACACATCCGGCCCACACCAGACACACCACGGCGGCAATCAACATCAGCGCTCGACGCCCTCGACAGCCACCGTTGCTGCACCTAAGGTGCCGATTCCGAAATTCACGTCTCCTCAGTCCCGGGTAGGCCATGCTTCGTGCGCCCTTCGCGCTGATCTGGAATCTTCTCAAACTGCTGTCCTATGGAATCAAGCGGTTCTTTTTCTGGATCGGTCATGCACTGACGCGAAAACAGCGGAAATGGGTTCGCCTCAAGTTGCCGCACCGCCTGAAATTCGGTCCCGCGGCGGGCCTGGCGGCCTATTTTCAGGATAAACCGTCGTATGTCGAACTTCGAGAGGGAATCGAGCAGCTGGCCGACGATCCGCGCATCGAGGGCGTGGTCGTCACCGCCGATCGCCTCCAGCACGGCCCGGCGCGCACCGCCGATCTGCGCCGCTTTATCCATACGCTCCGAGACGCCGGCAAGGAGGTGGTCTTCCACTCCCACTCCATCCACGGCGGCGACTACGATCTGGCGACGGCCGCCGACGACGTGCTCATGACGCCGGGGGGCCGATTTTATATGTTCGGCCACCGCTTCGAGCAATTCTTCGCCGCCCCGCTGCTCGAGAGATTAGGCGTGGCGGCGCAATTCGTCCACATCGGCCCCTTTAAGACCGCCTCTCACCGCTTTACCAAAGACGAGGCGACACCGGCCCAGAAGCTGATGATGGAGCAGATGGTCGACAGCCTCTCCGATCTTCGCGAGGACCGTATCGGCGACGACCGGCAACTGTCGGAGAGCGAATTGGCGCGCTGCTTTGAGCGAATGCCCCTCGACGACCGCCAGGCCGAGGCCTTTGGCCTGGTCGACGGCTGCGTCCATCGGCGCTTCGTCGCCCGCTGGATTGCCGAAGGCGACGACTTCGTCGACACTCCGGGCGTTACAATGCCACCGGAGGCGATGGAAGCGACGCCGGAGCCCGCCGGCGACACCGAGTCCCCGGCGCCCGGTGGCGCCGACGCCCCGCCGCCATTGGACGCCGATACCGAACTCGAAACCGACGACGCCGACGTCCACATCAAGGATGCCATCAACTACATCGATGCCACTCCGACCTACGAGTGGACGCCACTGATCCGAAAGCGCCGAAAAGTAGCCACCGTCGACCTCAGCGGCATGATTGTCATGCCCGGCATGGAACTTCCCGGCCACTCCGTCACCACCATCGAT
>CAYUPT010000358.1:0-4867 GCA_964446725.1 uncultured Bradymonadales bacterium
GACAACGTCATGTTTCTCAACACTCCGCTGCACCCGATGGCCGGCGCCGGCTACTACCTGCTTGGACGGGGCAGCAATCTGGGGATGCTCCAGTCGATTTTGGTCACCAATATGACGTCGTTTATGTGGGAAGCCGTCGTCGAGCATCAGGAGGTCTTGAGCCTCAACGACATGATCGCCACCGGCGTCGGTGGCATTGCACTCGGCGAATTTTATCACCAATTCGGCCAGTTCTTCCGGCGGGCGGAGCCGACATTATTCAATCAAATCATGTCCTGGATTTTCGCGACGCCGACTCAGATCCACGAATTGATCGACGGCGGCGGGCCGATGTATCTGGGAGAGCGCGGCGACTTTGGCTGGCCCACCGAGACCTGGCATCGATTCCGGATTCGGCCCGGCGTCGGCGCATCGGCGACGACGGACTCCGCCGAACCGCGCGTGGACGGCGAAATCGACGCCCGCGCCGAATTAAATCGGCTCCCCGACTACCGCCAACACAGCGAGCACAGCCAGTGGTTGACCGGCCCGCTTCGCAGCGAATTCGGCGTGCGACTGTCGGCCGGCGCCGGCGATATCTACAACTGGGGATTGGACGCCGAACTCGATTTCGCCGGGTACCACAGCCAGAATATCTCGGACAACGACGTCGGCACCTCCTATTTCGTGGGCACGGGACTGTCGTTTCGCCACGACCAGCACCGCTTCGGCGACTGGCTCGATCGCTACGGCATCGTCCACTTTCCGGGACTGGTCGTCGACGCCTCCTGGCTGACCGGCGGGGCCGATATCCGGCTGCGCCACGCCCTGCATCCGGACTTCTATCACATCGACTCTCTGGCCTATCCGAACTACCGCGACGAGACCGGTCTCGAGGCCGGTCGCACGGTCCTCGAAAACCACCGGTATTACTACGGCTTCGGGCTATCGAGCATGCTGGGCATCGAGGTCGAAGCCGGGCCCATCGAGGCCCACTGGGACTGGAATTATCACTGGAGTCAATCGACGGATCGCCGAGATCGCTTCTGGGATGACGAGGAGCGCTTCGGTCAAGACCTCGACCAGTATCTCGAGATCAACGACAGCGTCTCCAATCACGAATTGGGCGTGATGGTCGACACCCCGCTTCCCAGACTTCAGGCCGGCGTCATCGGCCAGCATCGCCAGCGAACAGGTCGCGTCGACGACGGCGATCAAAGCGCCGAACAGCGCCGCACCGACCGGCGGGCTCTGGGCGTCATTCAGCTCGATTATTGAGAAGTAGTCAACGACGCTTCTGAGAACACAGGGGCGGAACACCACAACGCTCCTCCCCGGAGACTGACTCGCTTCGCGAGCTTGCGTCTCGACCGGGGAGCAACACTGTTACGGAACACCACAACTCTCCTCCCCCAGAGACTGACTCGCTACTGCGCGTCTGCGGCTCGACCGGGGAGCAACACTGTTACGGAACACCACAACGCTCCTCCCCAGAGCATGACTCGCTACTGCGAGTCTGCGGCTCGACTGGGGAGGTGGGCGTCGGCGCTGTTAAGCCGACGCTCGGAGGGGCGTCGGCAGTAGCCTGAGCAGTTCCGGTAGCATGGCGTTTTGTGCGCGACACTGCTGAGGGTGGGGACGCCCCCGTCACCAACCACGCAAAAGCCCCCAAAATCTCGCATATCCCCGCCTTTACTGCCCGATGCATCTACCTCGGAGATGCATTTCGCGCACGTCAGCACCAACTCGCCAACCACTGCGGCCGTTGGAGCCGATGACATCTGTGCGCCGGGCTGGCGCATCGGTGGGCGGTGATTAGCTTCACAGCATATGGGGCGAGGGCTACAGACCACAATTGAGGGGGATTTATGTACGGAACGGGAACCGTACGAGCCGGTATTTCGACGGTCGTCGGACTATCGGCGGCACTGCTGTTGGCGACGGTGGTCGCCGCGAGTGCGGGCTGTGACGGCGACGACACCACGGCGGTCGACCAACACCGCGTCGAGCCCTACCAGATCGCAGCCGTCGACATCGACATCGGCGGCGACGACGAGGAGTGGACACCGGCAAACGAAGAGGTCCAACAGTGGTTTGACGACGCCGTCGACGACTCGCACCGGGGCCTGTCTCGGCGACAGGCGGGAATGGGCATGCACGCCACCGTCTACCACCGCACCCGACTCCAACCGATGGCCGGCGGGGCCCGGATCGCCGTCGACGTCGACGCCCATCTGCACCGCAGTCTGCTGGCGACCGGCGACTCCATGATCAACCTTCGGGCCACGGCGACGGCACAGGAGGAATTATCCGGTCGCCACCCCTCCCACCATCGACTGCGCCGCATCGCTCACGACCTCGGCAAGGAGGCCCAAGCGGAAGTCGTCGACCGGCTCCGGCTTCGAGCCCGTCTGGAGCAATACGGCGACGACCGCCTGGCGGCCTGGATCGGCGACGACCGCCTGGGCAATGCCCAGCGTCAAATCGCCATCGAATGGGCCATCGATGAGGACGTCGCCGTCGACGACGCGCTCCGAGGCGCCCTTGTGAAATCGGCTGACGGCGACGATGATGACCTGGTGTGGGCCGCCTGTCGGGCCCTCGTGGCATTGGACGTCGACGGCGCCGAACGGATCGTCATGGAGCGGGCTCAGCGATACAGCCGCGACAAAAAATACGACCGCTTTTTGGACTACCTGCCACTGCTCGGAAGGCTGGACGCAGCCTGGATTTCGATCTATCTGGAGACCGTCGCCGAAGCCCACGCCGCTCCCCAGGCCCGCGACGAGGCGCGCTCGATTGTCGCCGACCGACCTTCGCCGACCGTCGGCGACTACCCGGCAGGCGATTGAGCGCGTGTCGTAGTCTGTAGTGACGCATCGCCAGTACCGGAATTCGTTTTTTGCTGTTGATTGAAGGATGACGATGAGCGTGCGATGGAATCGAAGTGAGCCTGGGGTCTACAAGGCGGTCATCGATCGGCCGGAGGTGCGAAACGCCATCGACTTCGAGACGATGGACGGCCTCGAGGAGGTCGTCGGCGAAGTGGAAGCCGATGACGCGGCCCGAGTCATGACCCTTCGCGGCGCCGGCGACGCCTTTGTGTCCGGCGGCGATCTGGAGTTATTTTCCGCCCTGGAGACCCGAGAGGAAGTGGCGCAGATGTCACAGCGCATGAAGGCGCTGTTGGCGCGGATCGAAAACCTGGACTGCTGGACGGTGGCCTGCATCAATGGGGCGGCCTTCGGCGGGGGCTGTGAGATGGCGCTGGCCTTCGATGTTCGCATCTCGTCGGAGCGGGCGCGCTTTGGATTTGTGCAGGCCAAGCTCGGCATTCCCCCCGGTTGGGGCGGATTGACGCGGCTGGTCCGACTCGTCGGGCGCTCTCAGGCGCTGTTCTGGCTCGGCTCGGCGGCGGTCATCGGCGCCGACGAGGCCCAGCGGGCGGGACTGGTCGACGAGGTTTCGCCGCCGCGCGGCTTTGCAGAACACGTCGACAAGATCATCACCCGACTGGCCGGGACATCGCCGCAGCTCATCAAAACCCTCAAAGAAGGTGCCGAACGGGCCGACACACTGCCTCGCGACGAGGCGCTCGAGGCAGAACTGGAGCCCTTTTGTCAGATGTGGGGAAGCGAGGAACATCGCCGGCGGGTCCAATCGTTTCTCGACAATTGAGCGCAATACCTCGGACTCGACGCCCCCACAAAGTACCCAGGCTTGCGGAGTTTTTCTGTGACTACGACGCTTTCCAATCCGCCGTTTGTCGCCATCGAAGGTCTCGATGGCGCGGGAACGACCACGCAGACTCGCCGGGTCGCCGAGGCACTGACCTCGCGCGGCCAGCCGGTCGCCAAGAGCTGCGAGCCCACCGATGGACCGGTGGGCATGATCATTCGCCAGATGTTGACGAAGCGAATTTCAGTCGTCGATGCCGACGGCCAGCACCAACCGGTGGACCGCGAGACGCTGGCCCTGTTATTTGCCGCCGACCGCCTCGACCACCTCAACGCCACCGTCGATCCGGCGATTCAGGCCGGGAAAGTGGCGCTGACCGACCGCTACTACCACTCCAGTCTCGCCTATCAGGGCGATATCGGCGGCGATGACGACGCCGTCGACTACCGGTGGGTGGAGGCCATCAATGAGCGGGCCCGGGCCCCGGATCTGACCGTATTTCTGGAGGCCTCCGCCGAATTGTGCCTCCAGCGGCTGTCGGCTCGCGGACGGCGCGACATCTACGAGTCGCGCCAGAAATTGGAGCGGCTCGAGCGGCGCTACGACGAAGTGATTGAACGGGTCGAGACCCGCGGCGAGCGCGTCCTTCGACTCGATGCCGACGACGCCGTCGACGTCCTCACCGAGACCATCGTCGACGAGATTCTATCACTGCCACAGTAGAGTCATCGGCAGACGTCGTAGCCCTGCTGCTGGCAGGTGGCGTCGCCGGAACATCCGCACTCTCCATCGTAGCAGACGTCGCCGCCCGGAAAGAGGCAATCGTCGTCGGTTTCGCACTCCGAGACACAGGAAATGGTGTCGCATCGCGCATTGGTATCGACGCAGACCGTCGCCTGATCTGTGCTTCCGACGAGCTGGCGCTGCTCTTCGTGATGCCACATGTCGTGACAGTCGACTTCGGAGGCGTCGGGAGCGCAGTACTCATTGTTGTTGTCGTGGTGGATACACAGGTGGTCGTCGGCGCAATCCGATTGACTGTTGCAGGTACCATCCCACTCACTGAGAACGCGCACGCATAGCTCGTCGTCGCAGGGACCGACTTCTCCTCCACCGCTGGGTCCGGTGGGCTGGCAGTAGTCGTCTTCGCACTTCCAGTTGCCCTCGTCGCTGCAGTCGGAGACGGTCTCGCAACTTTACGTGCCGGTCT
>CAYUPT010000359.1:0-4852 GCA_964446725.1 uncultured Bradymonadales bacterium
ATGGTGTCAGAGGAAAAACGCAATTTAAACACCGCGCCTGAGATCGGATTCCACTCCATCCGACAAATCCACGCGATGGCAGTCCGACACCATCATCGGACGAACACTAATTGACGATGGAAACCGGGATAGCGCCTTTCATTACTTCCTGCTCAAGAGACATGTCGAAGCAACCCATCGTAGCGAATCGTTACCGCCACTGGGAAAAACTCTCGTGTTTTGCCCTATGATTCCTCAGCTTTCTCCGCTGCCAACGCCCCTCCCATCGAGACGCTCAACATATCGCCGGGGCTAAAAGCTCAACGTGTCTCATCGACCCCAGGTGGATGGCTTATTTCTTACATCCACGAGCCCACGGGGTTGCCCGGCCTGCAATCTCCGTATGCGGAAAAGGACTACCATCAGGTGCCATTTGGCCCCGTTCGACTGATACTGGACACCTCCTTTCGCGTCGTCGGACTACGATTATCCGATATTGATGTACGACCGACTCCACACTGGTGGGACTCCTCGATATTTCTGACGCGAAAACCTCGGGAAGAGTTTGACAAGTCGTCAGCGTCAACGACCCCGACGACTTCGAGATCATCGACAACGAGCGTATCGAGGAACTTAACCGCCACAGGATGGACAATTTTGAGGACCATGACCAGATGCTCGACTCTCATTATCTCGAAAGCAATCCCCTGCAACGGTCGCCGGTATAGGTGACCCTGAGCGAAGACAACGTGTGGGTACGAATTGCTTTCGGTCCTTTGCCGCCGGTGATCTACGATTACTTCCGGCTCTCCGACCGGGCGGTGGCGATCATGGAACCCACGAATCTACGAGGGCTAGTTTTTCGGCGCCCCGGTGCCTGAAATAGAGCAAAACTGCAACGTCTTCTATACGTAGCCGACCAGAATAGACATCGGCCTACCGAATCCGACTCAGCGTCCAGCGGACCAGTCGGTCACACCGCAACTGTTGCGTTAGCCTGTTCGTGTTACCCCAGCGAATCGACGACCCGCCGCGCCACTCGCTTGCCCATCGTGTAGATCGGAATCTGAGGCGGCCCGCCAATCGACGACGGAAATAGCGATCCGTCGGCCACAAATAACCCGTCCAGATGGTGATGAGCTCCGTAGCTGTCGACCACTGACGACTTCGGATCATCGCCCATCCACATCGTCGACATCGGATGGACGGCGACCATCGGCGGATTAAAGGGCCCCAGATCGCCACCGGAGATCCCGGCGGCCTCGCTCATCGACGAGATCAGCCGCGGCGGCGACGTCGGCAACAGCACCTTCTGGGCACCGGCGGCAAAAAAGATCCTGGCCGCCTCGCGCATCCCCAGCGCGACCTGTCGATAGTCGCGCTCTTCGAGTTGATAGTGGATATGGACCCGCTCGCCGTCGCCGGGCCGAACGGCGCCGCTGGTTTCGTCGTGGAGCATGGTGATCATGGCCGCCACATTGGGATACAGCTCCATCAACTTGCCGTGAGCCGGCCCAAAGCCCGGCATCAACCCCGCCGCCGCTCCCGGATGGGCAAAACCACTGAGCAGCCACACTCGGTGTTCGGCATCGTCTCCGAATTCCAGAAACTCCGTGCATTCCGCGGATTGTGGGACGCCGAGCCAGCCCTCGATATCGTCGTCGAATACGCCCATGACAAACGCGCCGGGATGCATGTGGAGCCGTCGCCCGATCAGCCCGTGCGGGTCGGGCACACCGCTCTTTAGCGCCAGCGCTGCCGATCCGGTGGCACTGGCGGCCAAAACAACGCAGTCACACCGAATCTCAACGTTGGCCATCGGCTCGCCGCTTTCGGCGTCGATAGCCCGGCCGTGGACACCGACGACGGCACCGTCGTCGCGCACAATCTCGTCGATGCGCGTTCGAATCAGCACCCTGGCGCCATTTTCGAGGGCCGGCAATACGAGCCGTCGCGTCGCGTTTTCCTTGCCGTCATTGGGGCAGCCCAGCTCGCAAAACCCGGAGGCCTGACACAATTTTCGATTGTACGACAGGCTTCCGCCCTCGTAGCCCAGCTTTTCGATGCCCCGGAGCAGTGCCTGGTTGTTGGCGTTGATGCGATCGTCGGGGATGGCGTGGACATTGAGCATCTCCTCGACGGCCTCGAAATCGTCGTCGAGTTCCGCTCCCAGCCCCTGGATGCCGTCGCGCTTCCACTGTTCGACGATCGGCTCCGGGAGCCGCTTGCACAGATTGGTGTTGTGCACCGTCGATCCGCCCACGCCCTTGCCCTGCATGACGTTGATCGACATATCCGACGTCGACCGACCGCCGCCCTCGCAAAATAGGCGCGGGAGCATCTTCTCTTCCTGAAGCGTCATCTCCTCCGGCCCGAAGTATCCGCCCATCTCGACGCCCATCACATCGACGCCGGACTCCGCCAGATCGTGAAGCGCCATGCCCCCGCCGGCGCCGAGTCCAATGACGACGACATCGGCTTCGTATTCGATCGTCTCCCCGGGCCCGGCGGTGATACGCTGCATCCCGTCGGGCAAGTCCTGTGGTGTTCCGTCGCGTTCCTTCACGGGCCCTCCTCTCTTGCCTTCCATCGCTCTTGTTGCGGATCCGGGACTCCCGGATTGTCGTGGATGGAATAGCCGATGGCCGGCCAGGTCTCCGGGCGCGACCAGTATCCCATCATGACCACCGATTTAATGGCCCGAAAACCGCCCTGCTGGGGAACCACCGGCGACTGCTCCCAGCTCTTTAACACCTGGTCCTGCTCGTCGGCAGCGAGATCCGTAAACTTCATTCTGCTCGGCCCGAAGATAAAGGGCGAAAGCTCGACCAACACCAGAAGTGACTGAAACTCGATGCGCGTCTGCGGGGGCATGCCCGACAAAAAATCCCGGCTGGCCTCCAGCCCCGCCGTATCATCGGGGGCCGGCATCCCCTCGATATCGTAGCGACACATCCGGCGCATCACCGCCGCCATAATCGCCTCGATCCACTGCGGAAGCTCCTTCGATGTCGGCGGCGGATTGCCCATGACATTGGACACCAGCCGCGCTGTGCGGACCAACCCGCCCATCTGGACTTTGCGAAAGACCTCTTCCGGGGTCCCGGAAAAGCGCTGGAGAAGTCGTTGCAGCATCGCGTTCACCCATCGAGAAACCGCCGAATCTGTGCGGCAATATCAGCAATGATCAGCCTTCGATTGGGGCTCTTCGACGTCCATAGCTCGATCGGTCGCCTACCACTCCACGACCTCGACTTCGACGTCGGCCAGCCCATCGTTGACCATACCGATTTCGGCGGCCGCACCGTAGGACAGGTCGATGATGCGATCGTCGACAAAGGGTCCGCGATCGTTGATTCGCACCACCACCGACCGCCGGTTGTCGACCCGGGTAACGCGCACCCGCGTTCCAAACGGCAGCGTCCGATGGGCCGCGGTGTGGTTGTACATATTGTAGACTTCGCCGCTGGCGGTCTGATTGCCGTGGAATTGCTCGCCATACCAACTGGCCTGGCCCTCCACCCGATGATCGCTGCCATCGGGACTGGTCACCGTTGCGCCCGTCGCGCAGGCCGTAAGAAACAGCGCCATCGCCACCACCAGCCAGCCGCCTGCGCCAATATCACCTGAATTCATCAACCGTCGCATCCAAGGCTCGTATGCTGAGAGTTACGTCGTAACGCAACTCCATTGGACCACGCTGCTGGCCGGTACGCAAAATTTTGGTGCGACATCCAGATAGGCGACTTACATCTCGATAAAATTGATCTCACAGAAGCCGTCGCTTCCACAGGACCCGGTGCTGCAATCGGAGTCGGTCTGACAACTGGGCACACAATTATTTTGTTCACATTGTTCATCAAACCCACAGTCATCGTCTGCAAAGCACATCGAGCTGTCGCCGGGATCGACAGCGATGCAGGAGCCGAGGGCGGAGGTATCGTTGGTAGCGAGCACGATACATCCCTGATGATCACTTTGCGGGCAGTCCGACTGCGACGTACAGCCCTGGTGGCACGTGGGGTCGCCATCCCGATCGCACACCCCGTTGACATCCGCACAGGTCGGATCGGCTAACTGCAGGCCGGCCAGAGCCCCATCCCAGTGCTGGCAATCAACCTGACAGGTACCCGATTCACAATGACCGCGTCCATACGCATCGCATTCCGAATCTGAAGTGCATGCCTGCGCCGTATTCGCCGGCACGCAACCACAGGCATCGTGGACGTCAGCACTTATTGCCGCGACACTCAACATCAACTCCCCTCCACATTGACGGGCTTGCTGCTCGTCGCTCAAACAGGATTCCGACGCGTATTGATCGGCCTGCGTCTGGACCTCTTCGCAGGCTGTATCACTCAGTTGCGCCTGATCCAGACAGCCCGAAATTGAGACCCCGATCCCCGGGTTTTCGAGTCCCTGCTCGCACCACTCCATCTCTAGTTCTGCCAAATCCTCCGGGCTCAAACTGTCGCCGTCTGCAGTAACCGACGTGCAATCCTCTTCGATACACCGACCGACTTTCTCGTAGCAATAATCTGCACAGGCCGACGTCGCGTCACAGGGGCCAGTAGGAGTATCGTTGCCATCGTTCTGATTGGCGTCGCCATTCCCGTTTGGATCGTTATTCCCGTTCGGATCGTTGCTGTCATTTTCGTCTTGGGGAACACAGACCGAGGCACTGGACTCGCATTCGTCCGATGAAGGACAGTCTTCATCGCCCGTGCAATTCTTAAAGCATTGTTCCTCGCCCTGGTACGACACGAGCGTCTCGTCGTCCGCACATTCCGAACAGGTGCCGCCATCGCAATTCCCGGAACAACATTCACCATCGTTGATACACGAATCACCGGCCTCTCCACGCTGACACTCG
>CAYUPT010000360.1:0-4827 GCA_964446725.1 uncultured Bradymonadales bacterium
AAAGAACGGCATCTACTGCGCCAACCAGGCGATCCAAAAACACATGGCCGATCTTCGCGAGCGCCAAGAGATCCTCATCGACCTGGCCGACATTATCAGCCAGTTGTACGTCATGGACTCCACGGTGGGCCGTACGCTGCAACTGGTCGACGAGCGCGGCTTTGAAAAGACCGAGGTCCATCGCGCGGCGACCCGCCTGGCGCTGGCCGATGCCTACGATACGGTTCGCCACCGCAGCGAGCGACTGCTCTACAATCTCGCCGAAGGCGACGAACTCAACAGTCACCTCCAGGCCTTCGAGAAATTGACGTTTCACCACCGCATCGACGTCATCGACCTGTGGGATACCGTCGCCGACGCCGTCCTGGCCCAGGAAAAATATCCGTTCTGAAATTTGCTTCAAATGAGATTCCGGCTCCGGGGGGAGCCGCGGCCGGCGTTCAGTCTCCAAATGCGATCGGTCCCTCGTCGATGCACTGGGCACCGAGCTCCAGATCGTGGCAGACCACCGGGATGTCGCCGCTTTGCTCCAGATGTTTTCGGAGGGCTCGAAGCGAGACGTCGACGCCGCCCGATGACGTCGCCACATTGTCGGGCAGCAATCCCGGCTTCTGTTCGCCGAAAATCTGGGGGACCGTAAACGCCGCATCGCCGGCAAAGAAGATATTCGGCGCCCCGTCGAGGTGAATGCGGTATCCGCAATGGCCCGGTGTGTGACCGGGCAAAAAGAACATTTCAATCGAGCCGTCGCCGAGTACATCGAGTCCCCGCTCGCTGTCGGCGAGATGGGGCACCGGTTCATGGGTCACGATCTGATGGTCGAGGGCCTCGAAATCACTGCGCGCATATCCGCGGGCCGCCGCCAGTTTTGAAGAGCCCTCGTGGGCGAATTCCCACTCGCGCTCCGAGAGATGAAAGCGGGCATGGGCGACGGTCTTCATCCCACCGGTGTGGTCGCAGTGCAGGTGGGTCATCAATACGTCCTGGACATCGGCGGAGCGAAGACCGAGCTCCTCGATTCGGGGCACGACGGCCCACCGCTCCTCAAAGACCAGCCCTCCGTATTCGAGTAGAGAACCGACGACAGTGCCCACATTCGACGGCCCCTCGCGGCCGTAGGGCGCATCGAACAAGATCAATCCGTGCTCGTCGTGTTCGGCGACGCCGGCCAAAAAGGGCATCCGAACCCGCTGCCAGCCCCCATCGTCGATGAGCACCGCCCGCGGAACGGAGGCATAGGCGCAATGAAATAACCAGAATCGCTCGATCATCGACCGGCTCCCCCGGCGGGTACCCGAGCCTTCAGTTGATCCTGATCATGGAGCGAGAGCGGCGCCGAGATCAGTCGACCGACGTCGGTATCGTCGACGCCCTCCAATTCGACGCGAAGATAGTCTTCGGTCAGCCCGCGGCCGTTGTCCTCGACGATAATTTGCGCCGTCTCGCCGGCGCGGTCCCGTCGATAATCGATGCCCTTTTGCATCGCCAGGTCGCGCAATTCCTTGCTGCGCGCCGCCGCCACCTTGGAGTGGACCTTGTCGGGCAGTTGGGCGGCCGGCGTGTCGTCGCGCTCGGAGTACGGAAAGACGTGCAGGTAGGTAAAGGGCAGTTCTTCGACGAGTTCACGGGTCTCTTCGAAGTCCTCGTCGCTTTCGCCGGGAAAGCCGACGATCACGTCGGCGCCGAGCCCGATGTAAGGGAGGCGTTCGGCAATTTCGAGGACGCGGGTGCGGTATTGTTCGCGGGTATGCCACCGCCGCATATCCTGGAGGACGCTGTCGGAGCCGGCCTGCATCGGAATGTGCAGATGAGGAACCAGACGCCCCTGAGAGTCGGCCAATAGATCGAGGAGATCGTCGTCGATTTCGGTGGCCTCGATGCTGCCCAGTCGAAATCGCACATCATCGACGTCATCGATGAGGCGCTTCGCCAGCGCCGCCAGGGTCTGTTCGTCGCCGTCGTCGGCCTCCAGATCGCGGCCGTAGTGACCGATGTGAATGCCCGTAAATACGATTTCTCGGTGATGCTGGGCCAATTGCTGGGCTTCGGCGACGATCTCGTCGGGATCTCTGGAGCGGCTGGCTCCCCGGGCGAGCCGGGTGGCGCAAAACGAACAGTTGCGATCGCAGCCGTCCTGGATCTTCATCCAGGCCCGGGTGCCGCGCTCGTTCTCCTCGAGAAGGCGGGCTCCGATGGGCTCTTCGTGGGTGTCGAGATAGGGGGCTTCCGGCGCGATCTGATCGGCGATTTCGACGGCGTCGTGGCCACCGACGACGTCATCGACGGCGTCCATCTCGTCATACATCTGAGGCAGCAATGCCGCCGAACACCCGGCGACCAAAATCCGCACATCGGGATGCTCGCGGCGGACGCGCCGAATTTTTTTGCGCGCTGCGGCGTCGGCCTTGTGGGTTACCGTACAGGTATTGACCACGCAGGCGTCGGCCTCCGATGGTTCGTCGACAATCTCGACGCCCCGAGATTGAAATTCACGCCGAAACTTCTCGCTATCGTACTGATTGGCCTTGCAGCCAAACGTAATGAGGTGGACTTTCATCGCCATCGACTCGAAATCGGGAAAATACAGAATGCCGGACGACAGCCATTGACATCGCCGTCATCGCTGCCGCAGATCAGCAGCGCAGCCTAGAGGGATCGACGTCGATGACGCAAGGTGGGCGGCACAATACAATTGAGTTATCGCCGGTGAGGAGTGTGTTCTCGCTCCGAGGAATCGCCTCCGTCATCGGAGTGCTCTTCGGCGCTTTCGACCTGCTGGTGGGCTTCCGCTTTGACGATCCGATCCGCCAGAAATAGACCGCCGACGAGACCGAGAATCAATAAAATCGCGGTATACATATATGCTTTGCGCATATAGGCGTCGTCTTTCTTCTGGGGCTTTTTGGGCGTCGGATTCTGATTCATGGACGCTCCTCGCTGCAGTCGATAGGCATCGGGTGTAACATAACGAAGATCGAATAGGCGCCATTCCCGCGATCAATCGGGAACATATTGCGTCATCGCCTCGGCGACATCGTCGTAGGCGTCGCGTCCGGTGGCCATCAAGCGCGGAACTTCGACACCGACCAATTCACCGTCGTCGACGAGGTGTTGGCCCGAGGCAAAGACGTGACGCACATTGTGTTTTTGCGCCGTGTACACAATGCGCGATTCCACATCGCCTCCGGGACCACAGCCGGGATCATCGTCGAGATTCAGCACTGCGATATCCGCCGCTTTTCCGACCTCCAGCGATCCGACCTCGTCGTCGATTCCCAACGCTCGGGCACCGTCGATGGTCGCCAATTCCAGAACCCGCCGCGCCGGCATCGCCTGCGGGCCGTGAGCCGGCTTGTGCAACAGGGCCGCCATTCTCATCTCGATAAACGCATCGAGGTTGTTGTTGCACGGCGCTCCATCGGCGCCCAGGGCGACGTCGACGCCGTATTCATCGTAGCGCGGGATATTGGCGATACCGCTGGCCAATTTGAGATTACTCGACGGGCAGTGACAGATCGCGGTGTGGGAGTCGGCCAGAATCTGGCAATCCGAATCGTCGACGTGCACGCCGTGAGCAAATACACTTTGTTCGCCGGTCATCCCGACGTCATCGAGAAACTCGACGTTGCTGACGCCGTACTTTTCGCGGGTGAATTCATTTTCGAATTCGGTCTCCGAGCTGTGGGTGTGAATCGCACAGCCCAGATCCTGGGCGGCCTCACCGACCTCGCGCAGCAGGCGCTCCGTACAACTGACGGCAAATCGCGGCGCAAAGGCGTAGCGAATACGACCGTTTTCGGCGCCGTCCCAGGTCTCGTGAAGGCGAAGGCTTTCGCGAAAACTCTGCTTGGTCTCTTCTCGAAGCGGCCCTGGGACCTGGTCGCCGGAGTCCATCATGCACTTGCCGATATGAGCTCGAATGCCGGCGTCGCGAACCGCCTCCCCGATGGCGTCGGTGTGCGCCACAGTCCCCATATCCAAAAGTGATGTCGTTCCGCCCAAAATCAACTCCGCAAGCCCGATCTGTGCACTGACGTGCAGTGTCTCCGGCGTCAGTGCCGCCTCGTAGGGCCAGACGCGTCGCCGCAGCCAGTCGATAAGGACCATGTCATCGGCGTAATTGCGCAGCAGCGTCTGACACAGGTGAATATGGCACTGCACAAAGCCGGGCATGGCGACGGCGCCGCCGAGGTCGACGACTTCGGCGCCCTCAGCATCGCGCTCATCGACGGTGCCCACCGCCTCCAACATCCCGTCGCGGATCAGGATATCGCCATCTTCGATAATCTGCCGATCGGCATTCATCGTCACCAGAGTCGCGTTTTGTAGCCAGAAATCGCGCTGCGACATAGATATTTCCTCAGTGGCAATCCAGTAGCTGCTATCGCTGACAAACCACCGCACGTTAACACGGCATTCGTGCCGATGCCACGCCGTCTTTCAATGGGATCGCAGACCGTCACAACCGCCCTGGATCGGCGCATTCTCCGCGACGCAAAATCACCCCCTGCACCGCCGTCGCTACTCGCTTTCTCCGCTGCACTCAGCACCGTGATCTACCGGCTCATTTTGCCCCCTCGTGCAGCTCCGAGGTACATGCAATCTCCTGATATAGCCTCAGATCTGGGCTTACCCCCCTCTTTTTTCGGCCGTTCACTACTGCCCGCAGATCCGTGCTCATCACAGCGACTTTCGAGTGACTCCGGCGTCGGAGCTTGCGGCAACGTCGACCGCTTTATCAGCTGCACTCAGCACCGTCCAATTTTGCCCCCTCGTGCAGCTCCGAGGTACATGCAATCTCCTGATATAGCCTCAGATCTGGGCTTA
>CAYUPT010000361.1:0-4824 GCA_964446725.1 uncultured Bradymonadales bacterium
GGTGAGGGAGCGACGGGAGCACAAGTGGCGTCGGAACCGGATTCTCCGCGCGAACAGCGCCCGCCGGCGGGCGCCGCCGATTCGGTCCAGGAGCCGGGAGCGGTCCCGCCGGTTCAGGAGCACGACGATCCGCGCCGCTCCTTTGCATCTCTGGGATCTAGTCGAGGAGGCGGGGGCCGTCGCCGCCAGGGGCGCCGGGTCGTCCAGTCGACCCTTCGCCGTCAGGTCGATCTTACCGATCCGGATATGCACGTCGCCACGTCGACGAAGCGCATCGAGAAACAGCGGGGCAAGACGACGCGTGAATTTTACGGTCCGCCGCCGCCGTGGTTGGAGCCGACAGGGGATGCCGACCGCATCGAAGAGCTGCGCGAAGAGCGGGTTTTGGACATCCTGTTGCAGCTGTCGGAAAACGGTTTTACCGGCATTTTGTTGCTGGAAATCGAAGAAGAAGATGTCGAACAGCTCGTGTTTGACGGGGGCTGTGTCGTCGATCGCGCCGTCCGTCCCCGGGTGACCGAAGAAGAGCTGGGGCCGATGCTGCTCGCCGCGGACCGGATCACCCGCCGGCAACTGGCCATGGCCGCCGCCCACGCCGACGAGGTAGGGCTGACCGTGGCCCGAAGTCTGATGGACCTCGGGATCTTAAACCCCGACGAGTTGCGCCACGCCATCGCCGGGCGCCTCACATTTTTGCTGCGCGAATTCTGCGATCGAAGCGACGGCGCGGTGCGAATCTACGACAGTCAATCACTGCCCGCGGGATTTTTGCCGCAGCCGCCGCTTCGGGTTCACGTCGCCGCCGAACGCGTCATCTACGACCGGTTGTACCGCAGACTCAGTCAAAAGTCGGGACCGGCGCGCGAGAAACAGATGGAGGAATTTCTCGATACCTATCCGGAGGTTATCGAACACCAGCGCGATCGACTGCGCCGGGCGGTCAGTGAAGAGGAACAGCGCCGGTTTATCGACCAGGGCGTCAACGGCGACAGTCGGATGCGGGAAGTCATGACCGAGAGTCCGCTGGGGCCGTCCGATACATTTGCAGCGCTCTTTTCGCTGCACCGGATGGGGCTGGTCCGCTTTGACCGCTCACTGCACGACACGGTGGTTCGCGAACGGCTTCGCGAAAATGTGACAGTCAAGTATCTCAGTGTTCACAAAGCCAGTTATTTCGAGGTCCTCAACGTCCACTGGTCGAGTTACTCTGAGGTCATCGAGGAGGCCTACCAGAATCTGTCGGAGCAATTCGATCCGGAGAGCATGCCCGACGATCTGGAAGAGGAGATCCACAACAAAGTTGCCGAGATCGACGAGCGCATCGAGGCGGCGTATGCGGCGCTGGCCAAGCGCAAAACGCGCCACGCCTACCGGACCCGGATTATGCCGGAGTACAAGTTGGATCACGCCATTCCACTATTTCTAAAACAGTGTGAGTTGGCGGAGCGCCGTCAGCACTGGACGGATGCCCGCGATGCGATACGCCGCGTCCTCGAGATCGAACCGGAGCACGCCGACGCCCGTCGCAAGCTGGAGCGATTCGAAGACAAGTTGGATGGGTCTTCGGCTTCGGATACCCAGAATCCACTGAATTGACACATTGCATCCTCGGGGGGGCGACAGCGGACTGCGCCGGTCCGTGGTTATCATTGGAGTGTTTGAACCCTCGTATCGGAACACCACGCAATTTTTTAAGCCCCAGGAGCATTGATATGGAACGTCTCGAGCGAATGAAGAAACTGGTCTTTGACAACGATTCCACCATCTTATTTTGGGTGTTCGATGGGATTGGAGGACTCCCCCATCCGGAGACCAATAAAACTGAGCTTGAGACCGCCGAGACGCCGGCTCTCGACGCCTTTGCACAACAATCGAGTTGTGGCGGGCTGGTTCCCTTCGGTCCCGGAGTCACGCCCGGAAGCGGCCCCGGGCATCTGTCATTATTTGGCTATCCGCTCGATGAGTTTGAACTTCCAAGAGGGGTACTGGAAGTGCTGGGGGCCGATGGCGCGTTCAACGAGGGGGAGTGGGTCGGTGAAGTGGAGCCGGGGCCCACGGATTTGACGATGCGCGGCAACTTTGCCTCCCTCGATGTTGTCGATGGCCAAGAGGTGGTGTCGGACCGCCGGGCCAACCGCATTGCCACGGAGGAAAATAAACGGATCTGTGAGAAACTCAGCCGAAAACTCCAGATCGATGGCTACGACCTGTATTTTCATCCCGGCAAAGAACACCGCTTTGCGCTGCTGATCCGGGGCGACGGCCTCGCCGGGGGGCTGACGGACTCCGATCCCCAGAAATCGGGGATTCCCCCGGAGACCGTCGAGGCGCTGCAACCGGAAGCCCGAGAGGCGGCCCGGATCTGCAATCTGGTCATCGAGCGGGCGACGGAGTTGCTCAGTGACGAGCCGGAGGCCCATACCACGCTGTTGCGCGGGATCGGCTGCGCTCCGGACATTCCGACACTGGAGGAGTTGTACGGAATCAAGACCGCCGCCATTGCCACCTATCCGATGTATCGCGGAATCGCGCGCTTGCTCGGGATGGATATCCTGGAGGTGGGGAGCATGAAGCACGAAGACGAGGTAGCGACCCTGGAGCGCCACTTCGACGACTACGACTTCTTTTATCTCCACATCAAGGAGACTGACAGCGTGGCTCACAAGGGGGCGTTTGACGAAAAGGTCGAGATCTTTGAGTCCGTCGATCCCCATTTTGAGCGGGCGCTGGAACTGGATTTCGACGTCGTCGCCCTCACCGGCGATCACTGCACGCCCTGTGTGCTCGGCGACCACTCGTGGCATCCGATTCCGACGGCGCTGTGGTCGGAGACGGTCCTCGACGGCGGAGTGGAGTCCTTTGACGAGCGTCAGGTTCGAAAGGGAACGCTGGGCACGATTGAGTCCCGCGACCTGATGCCGTTGGCACTGGCGGAAGCGGGGCGATTTAATAAATACGGGGCCTGATCGGGGCCGGTCGGCGGCGGCGCCCGGGTCGTCAGCGAGAGACCGGGGCGTGGTCGTCGAGAAAATCGTAGATGTGGCGCCAACACTGCCGCGCCTGTTGGCGCCACAGCAGGGCATGAAAGGCGTGGACCTCGCGGTCGTAGTAGCGGGCATCGACGGGGACATCGAGTCGCTGCAGGGCCCGCTCGAGGCGGCGGGTATCGTCGAGCAGCGGGTCGGCGGTGCCACAGGGCGCAAAGACCGGCGGCAGGGGTCGGTCGGGAGCGTCCAGTGCTTCGAGTACACAGAGGGGATCGGCGAGCTGCAGGCAGGTGTCGTCACACAGCGGCGATGGCCCCAGGTAGTCGCGAGAGACCTCGGCGATGCGGTGGTACAACCACTCCGGCAAGTCGTCGATATTGCGCCGGAAACGCCGGGGGCGGCGGACTTCCAGGATGCCGCAGGCGAGGATGGCGGCCCGTGGAACGGTGCCGCAGTCGTAGACACGGCGCATCCAGGCCTCGGTGCGCCGCTGGCAGCTGGCGAGGGCGAGATTTAGCGCCAGATTGGCGCCGGCGGACTCGCCGGCGACGATGATCTCAGAGGGGTTGCCGCCGTATTCGCCGATGTTTTGGCAGACCCATTGATAGGCGTGGCAGGTATCGACGAGGGCCGCCGGAAAGGGGTGTTCGGGAGCCAGGCGGTAGTCGATATTGACGGTGACGTAGCCCTTTCGAGCAAAGGCCAATCCCATCAGCCAGTGGGTGCGGCGGGTCATAAAGCGAAATCCGCCGCCGTGGACATAGAAGACGACCGGGGCGGATTCGGCCTGTTGTGGGCGGTAGACGTCCAGGTGGTGAGCGCCGAGGCCGGAGCGGCGGTAGGCGATGCTGTCGTGGCGCACCACGCCGTGGCGCTCCGGGCGAGCCCCGGGATGGAGCTCGCCCAGTGTAGCGCCGCCGTGGTACATGGCCTCGACGAGGGTCCCGACAATGCGGGAGTGGAGTGGTTCGCGGTTGGTCACAGCGTCAGGTCGCCTCGCCTTTTTCCCGCGACGTTTTGAGTCCGAAGAGCCGTCGGTTGATGCCCTCGATGGTCTCGAAGAATTGAATGCGACTGAGGATCGGATTGAGCCAACCGCAGGTGATGCAGTAGTAGGTATCGTAGGGGGCGGTATGGTGGACGCCGTGGTGGTCGCGACCGAGGATCAGGCCCCAGTCCTGGAGTTTGCGGATGTAGGCCGGTGGGTCCTCCATATGGGACCATTTGTGGAATTGATTGGTCATGAATACGCCCATCGTGAACGTCACGGAGGTCACCAGAATGAAGAATTGAAACGCCGACGTCGGATCCGTAATGAAGACTACCACCGGGATCATCCACAGCGCCAGAACAATACTGTTGTTGCCGTTGACCTCGACGTAGTCGTGTTCGACGATTCCTTTCGGGTCGACGTGGTGCTCCCGAAAGGGTTTGACGAAGGCCTCGCCGAGTACCGGCATGTCCTTGCTTCCGTAGGTGTCGCCCATCCAGTGGACGAAGCCGGAGGCGAAGTCGGAACCGACATAGCCGATAATCGCCGTCAACGGGATAAGCCATACTGCAGTGGCTGCACCCAGCTCGGCGAGTCCGGTGTAGGCTCGGTACAGAATTGCCGACGCCAGAACGAAGCACGACAGAATCGCCGTGATCTCGAATAGTCGGTAAAATGGCGAGTAATCAAAATCAGTACTCGTAAAGGAGCGGAGCATCGACAGCATAGATTCAGTATCCATTCGTGGAAATTGATCAACTGTATCCGTTCTCGCCAACTGTAGTCCAAACAATGCGGACATCGCAATCCATTTCGAGAACGCGACCTAAGTATAGCGGATGATCG
>CAYUPT010000362.1:0-1808 GCA_964446725.1 uncultured Bradymonadales bacterium
TCTTCCAGTATCTAGGCCCCGACCGAAGCGGTGACTATCTTGGCATCGACCGGCGTCACCCGGCGATCAAGCGCGGCCGCCATGACTTTCCCGACGCCGCATTGCTTTGCGCGGACTGGAGCGATGATGTCATCGACGAACAAGGCCCATTCGATGTGGGTGTCGCCATTGGAACACTCGTCGATGGCAGCGCTCCAAGCAGGGCACAGCGACGTCAAAAACTCGTCGACCTCGCAACCCGACTCGACAAATTGACGGCCCGGGGATTCGCAATTGTGGTGTTGAATCAACGCCGACTTCGCGACGATCCGATTCGCAGACTGGAGCCATCGCTGCAGGGCGCGACTCGCCAAGAATTGCAATCGACCCTGGAAGACCTCGGAGGTTCGGGCTGTATTACCGATGCGCCGATGCCCTCGGATCTCTTCTTATTCGCCGGTCTCGATGAACAACCGGCGTCAATCGAAGAACGGGTATCCGGTATTGAATCTCACACAGAGGTACTGCGCCGCGCCAATGCCAGCGCCGCGGATACCACCTGGCTGTGGCTCATTTCAGGTCAATTCGAGCGCGCACGTTCCTCACTTGCCGATGTGCCTAAACAGGACCCTCGCCGCACTTTGCTCGAGACACGACTCCAGTTATGGTCCGGCTAACCCTTCGCTTTTTTCGGAGGCGACGTCACCGAACTGCGGAAGTCGACGGGGCTGTACGATCCTCGGAACGAGTCATCGCTGACGGTATCGACGTCTCGAATGTCCACCATGGTTAAATCTTATCTACTCAAACAGTGACTGCCGATGATGTCTGCACACCGAGCCTGGACTGTCGTGGTTTTAATCGCGTTTCTCGCCGGTATGACGGCCTGTTTCGAACCGGTGGATAGTAACTCCGAGCAGCAAAATACCAATGTCGGCCAGGGGGATGCCGGCTTCGAGGATGCGAATAACGCCAACCAGGACCCGTCGGAGACCGAAAATGACGGCGACAGCGATCTCATTCGCGATATTGATGCCGGCAAACGACATAATTTTATCGTCGAGGCTGCCGGCGGTCTGCGCGGCTGGGGATGGGATAATTTCGATCAGGTCTCGGCGGCGCCGTTCGGCTCCATCGACGACACTCGATTCAACACTATAAGCGCCGGCCAACATCACACTTGCGCAATTCAAGAAAATGGAGAATTGCACTGCTGGGGATCGAATGCCGAAGGGCAGGTCGAAGATACGCCCGACGGTCATTTTACCGATATCTCCGCCGGCGGATGGCATAGCTGCGCGATTCGCGACAGCTGAGAAGTAGAGTGCTGGGGGTTTGATGCCGACCGACAGGTCAGCGATGCCCCGGAGGGCGACACGGTATTTACCGACGTGGCCGCCGGGCGATTTCACAGCTGCGCGATCGAGGAGTCGGGAAGCGTCCGCTGCTGGGGATTCGATGGTGAAGACCAGGTCAGTGATCGGCCCACCGCTGCACTTACGCAGATCAGTGCCGGCAAGCGCTTCAACTGTGGAATCGGTGAATTCGACCAGGTTCGATGCTGGGGCTCCGATGGCGAGGGGCAGGTCAGTGAAGCGCCCTCATCGTCCGAAAGTTTCCAAGAAATAACCGCCGGCGAATGGTTTGCCTGCGGGATCGACGACGACCATCGGTTGCGCTGCTGGGGCTCCAACAGCGAGGGCCAGATCAGCAATGTTCCCTCCGGCCAATTTCGCAAGGTCAGTGCCGGCGGTTGGCACGTCTGCGCTGTCGATATGGATGACGACGTCCACTGTTGGGGATTCGACGAGGAAAATCAGGTCGGTGGA
>CAYUPT010000362.1:1908-4822 GCA_964446725.1 uncultured Bradymonadales bacterium
CTCCCTGAGTACAGCGACCGAGTCGTCTCGGCCTGCTCGGCCCGACACCATTTTGACAACGTTTTAGTGCCGAGTGGGCTGGGTCCGTGATTGCTTTGCAGAAAACGGGGGGACCTCCGACTCCTCGGGCTGCGTCGGCAGAAATACCGTAAAGTGAGACCCCTGACCCTCTTCGCTGTCGACCTGGATGCGCCCGCCGTGCATTTCGGCAAATCGCTTGGCAACGGCCAGCCCGATGCCAATGCCCCGCTTGTTGAATTCGAATTGGCCCGACGAGTGATGCCCGCTATTAAATGTGCTGAAAAAGGCATCGAAGATCTGAGAGACATCCTCATCGGGAATCCCGACGCCGCAGTCTCGTACCGTGATCGCCAACTCCTGGCCGTCATCGACGTGGTCGATATGAAGGGTAATCGTCTGGTCGTCGTAGGAGAATTTGATGGCGTTCATCAACAGATTGAGGCACAGGTCGGTCAATTTGTCCTCATCGGCCAGAATTTCGCTGTCGTCGGTCTCGATTTCGACATCTAGCGTCTGATTTCGCTTCTCCAAAAAAGGGCCGACCTGTTCGCGCAGTGATGCCACGAATTTATCCAACTCCAGCCACTCCAGATCGAGTGTCGTGCCCGCCGTCTCCTCCTCGAGCATCTTGAAGATCCGCTTTGAGATCCGTTTGAGCCGCATGGCACTGGAGTCGATGCCGGCCAACGCCTTCTTTCCGACAGACGACAACTCCTCACCCATCTCTTTGCGAAGCAAAAAGGTATAGCCGAAAATGATCGCCACCGGTGTATTCAATTCGTGGCTGACGACCTCCATAAAGACGTTTTTGACGCGGTCGACGAGCTTGAGCTCTTCGTTCGCCGAGCTGAGCAGGGCATTTTGATTCTCCAGCTTTTCATTGGCTTCCTGGAGTTGCTCGAGCAACTGATGGCGCTCGCGCTTGGAGCGGAAGTACTCGAAGGCCTGGGAGACGAAAAGCCGCAATTCGACGGGTTTCCAGGGTTTGCTGATATAGCGGTAGACGTGACCTTCGTTGATGGCGTCGATGACGTCGTTGATGTTGGAGTATCCAGTAAATAGGACCCGCACAATGTGGGGATGGGTCTCGCGCAGCTCGGAGAGAAAATCGATGCCCGACATTTCAGGCATGCGCTGGTCGGTCATCACCACTTCGACATCGTGCTCCTCGATCAACTCCCGGGCTCTGGAGACCGATTGCGCCGTCAGGACGTGGTACTGCTTGCGAAACAGCCGTGCGATGGCGTCGAGAATATCGGGCTCATCATCAACAACCAGAAACGTGCCCCCCGGTTGCTGTTGGTTACTGGAGTCCATACGTACCGTACGATAGAGGGCAAAAACTGATGGCGAACGTCTTCGATTCCGCGCTGATGGCGGTGGAATGACGCACATTATCGCTGCGAGATGGGCTCTTCTTGCGGCGACTGTAACAGATGACTTACCCCGCTAGAAGCGATTTCAACGAATCAGCAGAAAAGTCCATCGAACCGCCGTTGCTGACGTCGCTTATAGACCGATCCATCGTTTCGCAATTCCGTGTGCTTATAGCTTACAACAACGCCGGAATCGGTCTTATTTCAACGCCTGCCGGCCAGTCGCTACTCGTCGGCAGCGCCGGACGCCCCTTTGTTGAGCAATTCCAGAAATTGGGACTCGCCGATGATATCGATTTCGGAACCATCGTCGTTGTAGCGCTCGGCTTTCTGAAGTTTATTGGTGCGCCATCCATTCTTGAATTTCTCCAGGTCGGCGTCGCCGATGACCAGATAGTCCAGGGCGCGGACCACCGACGACGGACACTCACCGCCGCGCTTTTGGACCTCTTCTTTGGCCTCGCCGCGGGTCATCGACTCCAGCTTGCCGGTAAAGAGGACTGCGCGACCCGCCAGCGGCGAGTCGGCGATTTCGGGCTCGTCGTCGCCCTCGGGGAATTCGACATCGATATATTCGAGCAATTCGTCGATCAACTCCGAGTTGTCATCCAACCCGCGGCTTACAGTGTCGGCGATCACCTCGCCGACGGTATGCAACTCAACCAGGGCCTCCGGTTCGGCATCGCGAATATCATCGAGCGATGAGTATTCGTCGACCAGCAATCCCGACACATTATTGCTCAACTCATCGATACCGAGGGCCCTCAAAAACCGGTCGGCCTCCACAGTTCGGGCGCGCTGGACGCGATGGATCTGCTTTTGCGCCGTTTTTCGCCCCACGCGCTCCAGGGGCAACATATCCTCGACGCTAAGGGTGAAGAAATCGGGCGGCGAGGTAACCAATTCGTGTTCGTACAATTGCTCCAACAACTTGGGCCCGAAGCCTTTGATCTCCATTTCGGTCACGAAATGACGCAATTGTTGGAGTCGGGCATTGCGGCAGTCTCGACCGTGGTCCGCCATCAGGACATCGTTGACCCTGCGGGTCTCGGCGCCGCAACCGGGGCAGTGGCTCGGGATTTCGACGGGTTCTTCTCCGGGCTCCAGGACCTGTTCGAGGTTGGGGATGACACCGCCGCTGCGCCTCATCTTGACGCGAGCGCCGGTGGTCAACCCCTGTTTACCGCCGAGATGCTCCATGATGGCCAGATTGTGCAGACTGACGCGACTGACGACGGCCCCCGATAGCTCGACGGGTTCTACAATGCCCACAGGATTGATCGCGCCGGTGCGCGACACACTCCACTGGACGTCTTTTAATATACTCTCTCCGGCGTCGCCCTGAAATTTGTAGGCCAGCGCGTAGCGCGGATGATGGGCCGTATGTCCCATGCGCTCTTGTTCGTCGACGTCGTCGGTCTTGTAGACGACGCCGTCGGTCTCGTAGCGAAGTTCGGCGCGTCGAGCCGAGACGTCGTCGTAGTATCCCTGGGCGTCGTCGCGCTCGATGACCTCAA
>CAYUPT010000363.1:0-4820 GCA_964446725.1 uncultured Bradymonadales bacterium
ACGACCGACGTCGAAGCCCGAGACATCGGAGGTCGATGACGTCCGGGCTCGAGACATGGGGGAGACGACGTCCGGTGGCGAGCTCTCGTCCGGAGAACTGGAGGCGTCGGTCGACGTCGACGACAGCGATGACCAGGGCGGCGGGGAGGCAGGATGAATACCATCGGATTTATCGCCGATATACGCCGCGGCATCGAGGCCATCGTCGACTTCGGCTGGCGGGTCTTCGCCGCCGTCCTCGACGTGGTGGTGGCGCTGTCGCCACTTCAGTCGGCGATGCTCTTTGCCGGCATGGCGCTGGTTATTGTGATCGGCGCCAGTGCCCAGCAGCGGTACGTCAACGGCCAACTGGAAGACGACGCCGATCGCGAGGTCAACCCACTGGTGCTGGAAGCCCGCTACAGCCTGCCGGGCTATCTGTTTCGCTTCCTTCGATTCATCGTCATGTTACCGGTCATCATCGTTCGCGCCATCCTCGATGTGTTCAGCGACGGCGATGAGCCCGAGAGCGACGATGAGGAACCGCCGCCGCTTCTGGTGCCGACACTGGGACCCAGTTATCTGTGGGCGGCGCTATTTGCGGCGGGTCTGGCGGTGTTGGCCGTGGTCGCCGAACCGCTGATCCGCTGGCAATTGGAGTTGCCCTCGCATTTTCCGACCTGGCAGTATCTGATCTTCGGCCATCGGCTGGAGCTCGGTCCCTATCTGCCGCTGGGGAACCATCCCTTTGCCGGAGCGCTGGTGATCGGGGCGTTCTGGCTGGCGATCTGGTCGACGGCGGCCCGCGTCGTTCGGCTGTGGCGCTGGGACAATATGGGTCGAAATCTCATCGACGGCGCCGACGACCCGGATCTCCTCTCGAGCTGGCGCACCCATTTCGGGGCTACGGATCTGGCGAATCGAAACGACTCGTTTGACGCCTGGGCGAAGTGGCTGCCAATTGCGGCGATTCCGCTGTTGGTCCTCGCCTTTTTCTCGATCGGTGCCGAGCCGTATCGCATCGGTGCCACCTGGTTTTCTGTGGCCTTTATCGCCTGGATGTCCTGGGCGATACATCTGAGGCTGGAGGGGATTTATCGACCGGCGCCGCCCGACGAACAGCCAGAGGACGACGATCCCGTGGAGGCCGTCGCACCGGGCTGGGAACACGTATTGGGCGATTTGAAACGAGTTCACGACATGGATGTGCCGGCGCCGATCGCCGAAGGGCGCGACGTGGAATCACTGGCCTTTAGCGAACACGCCATCGACGACGGAGAGCTGATTTCACCGCTGATCGGCGAGCTGTTGCCGGAGCCGACGCGACTGACGGCGATGCAACACGACGTATTGAGCACGCTGTCGCGACATTCCTTCGTCCACCTCGATCCGCCCGGCGACTCCCGAACACTGGACTTGGGCGGGGCCAAGAGCACCGACCCGGGGATGCGCCATCGCAACCAGATCGTGATGGCCCCGGAGGGAACCGGAAAGACGGCGCTGGCGATGTTGGCCGGGTTTAATACGGCGCTGATCCACGCCTCCAGTTCGTTGATCGTTGTCCGAAACGAAGAGCAGGCGGCCCGACTTGCGCAGCGGATGCGCAATACCGTTCAGCCGTCGACGCTGCGGTGGAATCTGAGGATTCGGCGAATCGGCGACGATCTGGTCGACGATCTGGCGTCGGGGATCATTCCCGATGTGTTGGTCTGCGATCTCGAAAGCCTGGTGACCTCGTTGTTGGACGACGTGGAGACGTTTCGGCGATTTCTGATGAATCTGGGCGTCATCATCATCGACGATCTGGAGACGCTGTGCGGTCCCGTCGAGGTCCACGCCCAGCTGGCGTTTCGGCGCCTCGACCTGAGGCTTCGCGACCTGCGGGGCGTCGACGAGATCGGCGAGGAACAGGCGCCGATCTTTTTGATGCTCGCCAGCGATACCATGGATTCACTTCCGGCCTGGGCCCGTTCGCTGTGCGGCGTCGACGCCGTGCCCCGGCGCTTTGCGTCCCAGCAGGCGACGCGGCGACGCGAGTTGGCTCAGCGGGCGCGCGACCAGGTCCAGTCCGGTGGCCGAAACCAGCCCGTCGTCGGCAGCGACGTCGACGACAGCCAGACCGGAGACGGGCGACAGCGGCGCCAATTCGTCTACGACATCGATGATTTTGTCGACGGCGACGGCCAGCCTCTGTCGGTCGTCGATCTCGTCGAGGCCTGCGAGGCGCTGGCCGTTCCCTGGCATTATCGGACCGCCGGCGACGACCGGCGGCTTCTGGGGCGTTCGGTGTTGCCTGTGCGAAACGAGCCGCAGGCCCACGTCGACGATCCGCTGGAGGCGGCGGTGGTCATCGTCGATGGCCACGCGACGGCCGTGGAGCGCGAAGTCGATCGGCTGGGACGAGCGGGAGCTCACTTCACCTCGGAATTTGTGCCCGGTGGCGGCGGTGATGTCGATGACGCGTCGCCGGAAGACGAAGTGGAGTCCGACGCCGTGGAGCCCATCGCCATTGTCACCGTCGTCGACGCCGACGAGCGGACGCTTATCGACAGCGTCGACCGGGGCAGTGCGCTGGCCGACGTGACCCTGGCGTTGCCGCGCCCCTTTTTGCGGCCGCCGTCGGGCTATTTGACGCGGCGCCATCTTACCAGCGAGTTGATTCAGCACTGGACGGAGGTCGCCGATCTACTCGATGTCTTCGGCAACGACATCGCCTCGTTGCTGCGGAGGCTGACCGAGCGGGGCGCCGTGTTGACGGAGCAGCGCACCAATTTGGAGCGCGGCGAGACGCGCTACGAACACCACGTCTACGTCCGCGGGCTGGAGGCCGAACTGTACGACGGCGAGGCGCACTCCGCCGACGAGGAGCGCTCGGTATTGCCACCGCCCGTCGAAGATGTGGAGGTGGCCTCCCAGAGCCATATCGCCGTGCGCGAGCGGTCGACACTCGGCGAATTGCTGCGCGTCGACGCCGAAAGTGCGCGCCATCGCTTCTACCCAGGGCGGATCTTTGAGACGTCTCGCGGGCGGCACATGGTCGTGGAATACGCCGACGGCGATACCGCAAAGTCCGAGGGCTACGAGGTCGGCGACGTCATTGCCGAGCCCTTTTTGGGCACGGAGATCACCAGTCCGCGCCGCGATGTCCGAGTGGAATTGGTCGCCGGCACCGGGCAGTCGATGACGCCGGAGCCCGTTTATCTGGGGCCGGCGCCGGTGGGTGTCGGACACTTCACCGTTCGCTGTACCGTGGAGCATCGGGCGACCTTTCGACTCGATGCGCGCACCGGCGAGATCCGCCAGCGCATCTACCGGCCCGAGAGCGAGCGCCGGGCCGTGACATTTCGCACCGATGCCGTCGGAATTCACCCCAATCTGGAGCCGGAAGACGGTCCGGCGCCACAGTTGACCGTGGGGGCTTCAAGACTGGTCGCCGCCGCGCTGCGCGTCGTCACGCCGCTGGTCTACCGCGGCGCCGACGCGGCGATCGGCATCGGGCTGCACGTCGATGCCGATGGGCCGGAGGATACCGACGATCTGGAGTCGACGGACGGCGTCTTTCTCTACGACCTCAACGGTGGCTCCAATGGCGCCGCAAGGGCTATCGCCCGCGACGGCGTCGACGCCTTGCTCCGGCTGGCTCGTCACCTTCTGGAGCAGCTCGACGACCACCGCCGGCTGCTCAACACCCACGACCACTGGGACGGTGAACTCGACGCCGATGCCCGCCAGGAGGCCGTCGACGGAGCGCTTGCGTGGTTCGACGGACGACTCGGCAGGTCGCGCTCTGTCGAGGAGGGCGACGAGAGCGAGCAGACCGGCGAGATCGAGGTTTCAGACGACGAGGGGGCGCCGTGAGTCGACGATGGAGCACAATCGCTGCGTTCGCGCTGGTGGTCGGCATCGCCGGTTGCGACGCCGACGGCGAGCCCCGGGAGCTTCCGGTGCCGCAATTCGACGCCTACGCCGTATTTTCGGCGGCCGACAGCGATGCCGACGGCGGCGACCGCGACGACGGCGATTCGAGCTTCGAGGACCGAATCGGTCGGGCCATGGACGGCGGCGATGTCGACGACGACCCGCCCGAGCCGCGGTCGGTTCGCACCATTCCCCTCGGCGCGTCGCTGGTCGCCGATATCCCCTCGGAGCAAGATGTGTGGAAGTGGTCGCGCCGCGGAGGATTGACCCTGGTGTCGATGACGCCTCGCGGCGAATTACCGCAATTCGTGATGGTGACCGCCGATTACGGCGGCATCGGCGGGGGCGGCTCTTCGCGTCGAATGCGTCGATTCGCCGCCGAAGTCGATCCCTCCTTCGACGCCGGTATCGACCTGAGTCAACTGGTACAGGATGTGGACATCGAAGCGGAGGACGTCACCGACGGCGACAGGGAGTTGGATGTCGCCGAGCTGTTGGAATCGCTGATGGGCAGCGCGCCGATCACCGGCGGTCGAGGACTGGGCTACGAGTCGCGAGACGACAGTTTTTCGGGCTGGCGCTGGTATGGACAGAATGCGTCGGATGTCGCGATCCGACTCGGCAGGACCGACGGTCGCTGGGGAGACCAGCCGGCGGCGCCGGCCGGGCTCGACGCGTCGGCCATCGAATCGGCGGTCGGCGAATCGATCAACACCGACGGGGCTCTCGATGAACTTCGAAATATCTCCGACGGTGACGGCGGAATCGATGGCGGCCGGGCGGTTCCAGCGCGCAGTGGGGCCAGACCCGCCGAGATGTATCTGGGGAGCCTGGAACTCGGCGTCGACCGCGGCGTCCACGTCGCCATTTTGTGTACGTCAGTGCCGCGATGCCCGGTGGCCACCGATGTGGCGCACATGCTC
>CAYUPT010000364.1:0-4810 GCA_964446725.1 uncultured Bradymonadales bacterium
TATCCCGGCTGCAGCACCTTGCCGGCGGCGACCAATGCCGCCTCGTGACCGGCACCGGAGATCTGAAAATAGATCTTTTGCTGGCGCTTGAGATTGATCTCGGCATCATCGAGTTTCCGAGACAGATACATGAGCCGATAGATATCCATCAGCTCATCGGTATCCAGACCGTAGTAATCGCCAGGATTGGTCGTTCCCGTTCCATTCGTCGGTCGCTTATCGATACCGCTCCCATCTGGTTGTTGAGTCTGTTCCACCGGTGCACCTCCCGCGATGCGCGTCAGATTCAGTAAAAATCTATGTCGGCCCCCGATGCCGGGCGCCGAACGTTGTCGTGGCGTCGTTTTCTAATGCACAACTAGCACAGCGTTTCGCCGCGGGCAAAGGCCATACATCCCCGGAATGAGGGCGCGATAATTGACGCATGGCGTTATAACCCAGCCCCGGCATGGCCGCGGTCAACGCACCAGACCGTGCCCTCGATACAGCCCTCCCCGCCGGTCCCCGTTACGGGGTGTCGTCGGCGGGGAGAACGCTGACTTTGTCGACGCTGTACGCGTCAGCTGACGACGAAATTGAGAATCCGACCGGGCACAAAGATCACGCGCTCGATGTCCTTTCCGTCGAGATAGCGCTCGACATCGTCGTTGTCGCGGGCAATCTCGACGGCCTGCTCCTGTTCGACGTCTTGAGGAACGTCGACGGTGCCGCGGAGTTTGCCCTGGACCTGCACGGCCAACTCGTAGGTCTCTTCGCGGGTCAATTCCTCGTCGAATTCCGGCCATTCGGCATCGGAGACCGACGGCTCATTGCCCAGCCGCTGCCACAATTCCTCGGCGGTGTGCGGAGCAAAGGGCGCCAGCATCTGCACCAGCGGTTCCACCGCGTCCTGCGAGACTTCGTCGAGTTTGTACAGGTAGTTGACGTACTCCATCATCGCCGCAATGGCGGTGTTGAAGGCCAGCTCCTCGGTATCCTCGGTGACCTTTTTGATGGTCTTGTGCATCTCGCGTTTGAGGTCCTCGTCGGGTTCGGCGTCGGTGATGGCCTCCGACAGGCCGTCGTCTTCGCTGATCAGCCTCCAGACTCGTCCCAGAAACCGGTGCACGCCGTTGACCCCGCGCGGGTCCCAGGAGACGGTCTGCTCCAGGGGCCCCATAAACATCTCGTAGAGCCGCAGACTGTCGGCGCCGTACTCCTCGACGACGTCATCGGGATTGACGACGTTGCCCACCGACTTCGACATCTTTTCGTAGGACTCGTCGAGTTCGACGTCGCCGTCGGGATGGACTGGCTTGCCGTCGTCCCACTGGATTTTGTCGTTGGGCACGGACTGCGAATGACCGACATCGACGCCGTCTGGAGCATCGGAAGCCGAGCTGTAGCGGTTGCCCTGGTCATCCTCGACGTACGAATAGGTCGGTCCCAGAATCATGCCCTGGTTGACCACTCGCTGGAAGGGCTCTTTCGTCGACACCACACCGGCATCGTAGAGCACCTTGTGCCAGAATCGGGCGTACAGAAGGTGGAGTACGGCGTGTTCGGCGCCGCCGACGTATAGATCGACGGGCATCCAGTCCTGTTCGAGATCGACGTCGACAGGCGCCTCGTCATTGTCGGGATCGATAAAGCGCAGATAATACCAGCAGGAGCCGGCCCACTGCGGCATGGTATTGGTCTCGCGCCGGGCCGGTTCGCCGGTCTCCGGGCACTCCGTTTCGACCCATTCGTCAATCGTCGCCAGCGGCGACTCACCGGTGCCACTCGGCTCGTATTCGTCGACTTCGGGAAGCGTCAGCGGAAGCTCCTCTTCGGGCAGCGCCACCACTTCGCCGTCCTCCTTTCGGTGGACGACCGGAAATGGCTCTCCCCAGTAGCGCTGGCGCGAAAAGAGCCAGTCCCGGAGTTTGTAATTGACCGCCTCTTTGCCGTGGTCGCGCTCCTCGAGCCAGTCGATGATCTCGTCTTTGGCGTCGTCGACGTCGAGTCCGTTGAGGAAGTCGGAATTGACGATTTCGCCCTCGCCCTCGTAGGCCTCTTCGTCGACGTCGCCGCCGGCGACGACCTCGACGATGTCAATGTCGTGGGCCCGGGCAAACTCCCAGTCGCGCTGGTCGTGGCCGGGAACGGCCATAATCGCGCCGGTGCCGTAGCCGTACAGCACGTAATCGGCAACCCAGACCGGGATCTTTTCGCCATTGACCGGATTGATGGCGTAGCCGCCGGTAAATACACCGCTCTTTTCGTCCTGCAGCTCCGTGCGCTCCAATTCGCTCTTCTGGATCGCCTCCTCTCGGTACTGCTCGACGTCGTCGCGCCGCTCATCGGAGGTGATCTCGTCGACCAACGGGTGTTCGGGAGCCAGCACCATGTAAGTCGCTCCGAATAGCGTATCCGGTCGCGTCGTAAAGACCCGAATATTGGCATCCAGTCCACCTGCGGACTCCGGATCGACTTGAAAGTCGACCTCGGCGCCCCGGGAGCGCCCGATCCAATTTCGCTGCATCTCCTTGAGGTGTTCCGGCCAGTCCAGCAGCTCCAGGTCGTCCAGGAGCCGATCGGCGTACTCCGTGATCTTGAGCATCCACTGGCGCATTGGCTTTCGAACCACCGGATGGCCGCCGCGCTCGCTGCGCCCGTCGATGACCTCTTCATTGGCCAGCACCGTCCCCAGCGCCGGACACCAGTTGACCGGGACCTCGGCAATATAGGCCAGGTCCTTTTTGTAGAGCTGCAAAAAGATCCACTGCGTCCAACGGTAGTAATCGGGATCGGTGGTGTTGATCTCGCGATCCCAGTCGTAGGCAAAGCCCAGCGATTTGAGCTGGGTTTTGAAGGTCTCCACATTCTTTTCTGTGGTCACCCTTGGATGGGTTCCGGTCTTGAGCGCGTATTGCTCGGCGGGAAGTCCAAAGGCGTCCCAGCCCATGGGGTGGAGCACTTCGTAGCCGCGCGCTTTCTTGAAGCGAGCGACGATGTCGGTGGCCGTATAGCCCTCGACGTGTCCGACGTGCAGCCCCGAACCGGACGGGTAGGGAAACATGTCGAGCACGTAGTACGGAGGGCGCTCCGATTCCGTATCGGTCTCGAAGGTGTCGTTTTCCTCCCAGTAGGCCTGCCATTTCGGCTCGATTTCGTCGGGGCGAAACTCGGACATAGCGTTTCTCGGTCTCAAGAGAAGTTGGTGGGTCAGTCGGATATCCAAACCGGGGCTGTGGGTATAACGCAACCGCGCAGGCTGACAAGTGTTCCCCGTTGTCAGCGCGGCGCTCCCATCTGCTCGCCGCCGTCGGACGTGCGGATCTGAACGCGATACGCCCAGGACCAGCCCGGCGCGTTGCACTGCTCGTCGCTGCCGGTGAGCATGATGAAAAAATAGCCGTCGGGAAATACGTGCGAGGGCCAGTCGATGTCGATAGAAAAGCGACCGTCGTCGTCGACCTCGCCGCACTCCTCGATCCACTCACCGCCGCTGATGCGTCGGCGGTGTACGGCGACGTGGGACTGGTCGCCGAGGTAGCGTCCCTGAAGTTGCATAGATCGATCGTCGTGAGACTCAAGGACCATGGGAACGTCGTCGTCGAGGACGATGCCCCGATGAACAAAGCCGTTGCTCGGGATGCGGCTGTATCCGCCGACGTCACACTGGGAGAGTCGTTCATTTTGCGACTCGTAGGACTGGCGAGCCAGCACCACGCCCGACGATGAATCGCGAGCCTCATGAAAGGCCACCGGAATGGTGCGCCACCGGGCATCGAGCACTGAGAAATGCAGGTGAGCTCCGGTGGCAAACCCGGTATCGCCGCAGAGCCCGAGCAATTGTCCGCGACAGACCTCATCGCCGGGTTCGACGACAGCGCCGTGGTGCTGCAAATGGTAGTACGTCGAAAATGTGCCATCGCCGTGATCGACGATGACGTAGTTGGCATCTTCGACGCAGTCCGGCTCCGGACAGCCGGTATTCGAGCTGTCGCTGACCGACCAGACGACGCCGCTTCTGGACGCCGTCACCGGTGTGCCCTCCGAACAGGCGAAATCGACGGCATACGACGCGTCGTCGCGATGGGTCTCGTAGCCGTGATAAGCTTGGGTGACGCGAGCCTCCTGGCCGGCTCGAAACGGGATATGATGTTCGTCGGCCTGCTGGGTTCGGCACTGCCCGTCGCCATCCAGGGCGGCTCCGGAGAGGCAGATCCCGGAGGGCGCGCCACTGCTCGCACAGGACACCAGAGCGCAGGCCGCCACCGCGATCAGCGCTGTCATTCGGAGGGGCACCTCCGGGCTTCTGGCGTCTTTGTGACTCATCGATATCTCACTTCCAGAACTCAACTGCCCGGCCTCGACACCGACCGGGACACTTTACCCAATGTCATTTCGGCTCTATTTAGTTCCATTCCGAGTCACTGAACGCAACCTTCTGTGTCAACCGATGTCGCCATGGATCCCGTCACGCTGGGCATTATTGCCACTCTCTTCGCCCTGGCCACCGGCGGAGCGACGACGGCTGCCATCCGCCGGCGCCACCGACAACAGCGCCGGGCACAGCTCAAGGAAGACCTGCGCACCCGCCGACCCATCGGCGACCAGCGCCTGAGCATCTTCGATGTCTTCTGGGACCTCGGCGCCAGTGATTTCGCCCTGGACTTGATGGCCCACAACTACCTGCTTCCCGACGACGGCGGCGACCGCGAAATTTTTGCCGCCCTCTCCCACCTGGAAGACCGCGTCGATCAACACGGCAGCTACCAGGACTTTGTGGAGGATTCGCTGGAGGCCATCCAAGAGTTTTACGAAGAACACAAACGGGCCG
>CAYUPT010000365.1:0-4788 GCA_964446725.1 uncultured Bradymonadales bacterium
GGGATCTCTTCGAGCAATCGATCTTCGAGCCCGCCTTCGATGACAGCGAAGTTGAACTTCGGCGCGACCGCCAGATCGCCAGTATTCAGAGCATCGTCGACAACCCCGATCGGCTCGTCAGCGAAGTCGCCCGCGATCTCACCTTTGCCGACCACCCCTACGCCTATCGACAACTGGGCACCCAGGAGTCGGTGTCCCAGTTTAGCACCGACGAACTCCGGCAGTGGCATCAGACACTGCTGGCGCCGGAGCGCATGCTGCTGGTTGTCGTCGGCAATATCGACCGCGATGAACTCGTCGACAAGGTCCAGCAGCGCCTCGGCCGCTTAGAGCCCACCGGCGCCGAAGTGCCATCACTGCCGGGCATCGACCACGACGCCCCGGCGCTTCGCGTCGAACAACTCGATGTCCCCACCAACTACATTCTCGGCTACTACGCGGCGCCCACCATCGGCCACCCCGACTACCCGGCGCTCGTCATGGCGACCCGCCACCTCCGCGACCGCCTCTTTGAGGAGGTCCGGACCAAGCGCAATCTGACCTATTCCGTCAGCTCCAACGTCGGCCAGCGCGGCGACAATGTGGGCTTTTTATACGTCAGCGCCGTCGACCCGCAGGCCACCATCCCCGTGATGTTCGACGAGGTCACCCGGCTGCAAAATGAGACCATCGACGACGAGCAGCTCGAAAAAGTCCGCAACGTCTATCTCACCGGCCACTACATGGACCAAGAGACCAACTCCAGTATTGCCGGCCAGCTCGGACGCGCGGAACTCATCGGCGGTGACTGGCGGCGCTCCCGCCAATTCGTCGACGATATCATGGAGGTCACCCCCGAGGATATCCGGCGCGTCGCCGAGACCTATATGTCGAATTATCAATTCGGTGTCGTCGGTGATCCCGACGAAGTCCCCGCCGAACTCTTCGGGATCGACGACGGACACGTCGAAACTGTAGACGAAGTCGACGACGTCGACCCCGAACAACTGGACGACGCCGCCGAGCCGGAGCCCGAACCCGAACCGCAGCCGGAGGGTGGCGAACCGATGTGATCGCCGCCTCTGACGAACGGCGGTGGCCGGCCGGCGTCCCCACCCGACACCGCTTCGACCACCGCTGACCTGACCAACTTCCGCATTTCGCTGTGCCTCTTGTTGTTATCGTTGTCGGTCCCATCATGAGCAGTACGCCACGCGACGCATCGCCGCCTCCGGTGTCCGTCATTATCCCCGTCTACAACGACGCCTCCGGACTTCGCGACACCGTCGACTCCCTTCTCGACCAAAAGTCCTTTGTCGACGGCGACCAGATCATTATCGCCGACAATGGCTCCGACGACGATACCTGGCCGACGGCCCGACAATACGCCGCCGACCACCCACAGCGCGTCGTCGCCGTCTGCGAAGACCAGATCCAGAGCTCCTACGCCGCCCGAAACCGCGGACTCCAGGCCGCCGACGGAGCGATCATCGGCTTTATCGACGCCGATATGATCGCCCCCGACGACTACCTGGCGTCGGTGCGCCGACATTTTATCGGCGGCGACGTCGACTACCTGGCCTGCAACGTCCGCGTCACGCCCTCCGACGACTCCATGGGCAGTCTCTACAACTGCGCCACCGGCTTTCCCGTCGAGCACTACCTGGACAACGGCAACTACGCCCCGACCTGCTGTCTTTGCGTGCGCCGCACATGCATCGACGACATCGGCTCCTTCGACGGCCGCCTGGAATCCGGCGGCGATATGGAATTCGGCAAACGGGCCCACCGCGCCGGATATACCCAGAAATTCGCCGCCGATATCACCCTCGAACACCCCTCTCGAAGCAGTTTTTCGGCGCTGTTAGAAAAAGAACGGCGCATCGGTCGCGGCCACGCCCAGATCTCGCATTTCCACGCCGACAAATACCGGCTCTTCTCCCGCCTCTACCTCTCTCCGGCCAAGTACTTTCTTCCCCACAATCCGATCCAATTTATCGACTCCTGTCGGCAACGGGACCTCGATATCGGTCTCGGTCTTGTGTCCTCCCTCTTTTTTCGCATCCCTCGCGCCTGGGCGGGGCTCGCCTCCTTTCTGAGTGAAGCACGCCGACTGCGCCGCGAGGCCCCACCGAACGCCGGCGCTCAATCCTAACAATCGGTCTTTACGCCGCGGTGTCACCCGCCTTAAACTAACAGCACGTTGTTCACAGAAGTAGCGGGGTACACCGGCGGCCGACGACAGGTCGCCCTATTGCCGAACCGCACGTACAGCGCATGAGTCTGGTTGTCGCGCGTCTCACCATCGACCGCGGTATCACCATCGTTCCGGCGGCGCAGCCACCTGCGTCCCCATACCGGGAGTGCTCATGCACGAGACCGACTTCAGACAGCGAACCTATCGACCGCAGCACCAGACCGCCGACACCGCCGCCGTCCACAGGCCCTCACAGGCGGTGGAACCGACGCCGCTGATCTCGGCAATTGTCGTCTTCTGGGAGCAATCACCGCCCTTTGGCACCTGCCTTCAGCGCCTGCGCCTGGCCGGCCACCGACTCGACGACGCACTCGAGATCATCGTCGTCGACAACGGCCACCACGGCGGCCTCGACGACATCCTCCACGGACTCTGGGACCAGTGGATTGAATTGCCCGACAACCGCGGCCCGGGCTACGCCCGCAATGTCGGCGCCCGGGCCGCCGAAGCTCCACTGGTGGCCTTCGTCGACGAAGATGCCCTGGTGAGCGAAGACTACCTCGAAAATACCCTGACCTACTTCCAAGACCCCGACGTCGTCGGTATTCGCGGACGGATTCGCCACCGCAACCATCCTCTCTTTACGACCCTGGCGACCCACTACGACCAGGGCGACGAACGCATCGACGACGCCCTGATTACCGACGGGGCCTCCATCGTCCGCCGAACGCCCTTTGCCGACGCCGGCGGCGTCCCTCTCGATGTCGACGGTCACGAGGGCATCGAATTGACCCACCGACTCCGACAGGTGCAACCGGAAGCCAAAACGGTCTACGCCCCGGATGTCATGCTGCACCACGACTACCTGGAGGGCTGGGACGATTTTTTCAAAAAATCGACGCGCCACGCCCGCAACGAAGTCGAACTCCAACAGCGCGACCCCGACGCCGCCGAATTTTTGCAGGACTACTTCCAGCGCTCCTTTCCGAGCCGCCAACTCCCGCCCCACACCGCGTTGGCCCGACTCGGCCTTCGGGCCCTGCGCACCGCGCTGCAAACGCTGACTCGACTGCGCGCCCAACTCCAACGGATTCGACAGCCATGAGCCACCACAGCGAACGCGCCGTCACCGTCGTCATCCCCGCCTACGACCAGGCCGAATTCATCGACGACTGCCTCGACAGCATCGCCGCCCAGACCTGGGCCGGTCCCATCGATGTCGTCGTCATCGACGACGAATCCCCCGACGACATCGCCGACCGCGCCCGGGCTCACCGACTGGCCCCCCGCGTCATCCGCCAGCCCAATACCGGCGTCGCCGGCGCCCGAAACCGCGGCATTCGCGCCGCCTCCCATCCCTGGATTGCCTTTCTCGACGCCGACGACCGCTGGGCGCCCCACAAATTGGCCGCCCAGATGGATGCCCTCCTCGACCTGAACCGCCCGGCCCTCTCCTTTTGTCGCTACCGACGCCACACCGCCGACGGAGACGTCGTCGACATCGCCGCCGAACACCCCGCCCAGGACCTCCAGCCGACCCCCCGCAAATTGATGCGCCAAAACTTCATCGGCACCTCCACCGTCGTCACCCACCGCTGCTGCCTCCAGCGCTGCGGCGGCTTCCCGGAGTCCCCACAACTACGCGACGGCGGCCAGGACTACGCACTGTGGCTTCGCATCGCCGCCTACTTCCCCCTCGTATACGCCCCCACCGTCGGCATGCACTACACCGTCCACCACAACAACCGCGTCGGCACCGATCCCGCCCACCACCACCGCGGCGGCCTCGAAGCACTCCGCGACTTCCGTCAATGGGACCCCCATCGCTTTCGCTCTCTGGCCTCGAACTCCCTGGCCCCGCTAATCACCTACCGAACCGGCAAATTCTTAGCCGACGCCTGGCTGACCCACCGCCGCCAATTCCCCTCCGGCGCCGTCGGACGCGCACTGCGCACGACCCTGTCGATGACGATCTAGGACTTCGGCTGTGTCGTTCGCCTGGAGACGGAGTCGTCCCCGACTGCCTCCACCGCGGCGCGGCACCCATCCGAGCATAAAGGAGCAACACTGTTCCGGAACATCACAACGCTCCCCCCCCCGAAGCCGACTCGCCATCGGCGAGTGGGCGTCTCGATTGGCACTCATCCGAGCATAAAGGAGGTGGGTGTCGGCGCTGTTCAGCCGACGGTCGGAGGGGCGTCTCCAGCAACCTCGCAATCACAACACTCATCGTGATCTACCACCGTTTCCGTGCGATGACAGCGCCGGAACCTCGCTTCTGCTCGTTCCGCCGCAAAGATGTCATCGGCTCCAACATCTTTCGTGGCCTTCGACGAAACACTCGACATTGGAAGAACCGCCGCCGCATCGAAATCTTCGCATCGCCTCCGGTCCGGCATTTATCTATTTTTACCTTCCTTCGCCCTTCCGCCTCTTTGCGGTTCCATCCCTGGCGGTTGGCTCGACGGCCGTCGGTTCCCGGCGTCATTCCACACGGGCTCACACCCGTGCCTCCTCTTGTCGCCTCCGGCGAGGTGCTCGGAAGCCCAGGCATCCTGCGCTCTTCGGTTGGCTCGACGGCCGTCGGTTCCCGGCGTCATTCCACACGGGCT
>CAYUPT010000366.1:0-4782 GCA_964446725.1 uncultured Bradymonadales bacterium
GGCGCTCGACTCAGTGTGCAACCGGGCACGACCCTGGAGTTTCGATCGGGAGCGGGCATTCATGTGCGCGACGACGGCAGTTTGTACGCCCGCGGTGACGACGATGAGCCCGTGGAGTTTCGCGGCGTCACCGGCGAGCGAGGAAGCTGGATGGGCATCCTCTTTGACCAGACGACGAATCGCGACAACATCATCGAGTCCGCCACGGTCGCCGGCGGCGGCGAGGCCGCCTGGGATGGCCGACCGGAGGTGGGCCCGGCCAATGTCACGGTTGTCGATGGGCGCGCGGAGTTGGTCGACGTCGATCTGCGCGACAGCGGTGGCTACGGCCTCGATATTAGCGGCGACAGCCGGCTGACCATCGGCGGCGACAATCAGTGGAGCGAAAATCACTTGGAGCCGGTGCGGACGACGCCGGCGCTGGTCGACCAACTCACATCGGAGACCTCCTATCGGAATAACGACATCGACGCGATTTACGTCACGGAGGGCACGATCAGCGAAGATGCCCGGTGGGCGCGCTTCGATGTGCCCATTCGCATCGCCGGGATCATTGTGGTGGAAGCAAACCTGACGATTGCCAGTGGCAACGAATTGGTCTTTGATGAAGGGGCCGGCGTCGATGTGAGCGACAACGGCAATATGGAGGTCGATGGAGACGACGAGGATATCCGGCTTCGGGGCACCGACAGCGTGGAGCCTGCCGGAGACGTCGAGGAGGTGTTGATGGACCGCGATCTGCGACTGCGCAGCGTCTGTGTGCGCGGCGGGGAATCGACGGTCGACGTCAACGACAACTGCCCCTGAGAACTTCGGATTCACAAATGAAGGTCCGGTGACCTAAGGTGGCGGCGCGAGTCGAATTAGCAGTACTTTTTTCAGAGTTGTCGATGTTTGATCCGCGCGGCCCGTCGTTGATGGAGATGGCCCGGCAGGCCCTGTCGTCGACCGACAGGGGCTACGACCTGCTGGCGCCGAAATTCGAATACTCCCCGTTTCGCACTCCCGATGAAGTGCTGAAGCCGGCGATGGAGGCCGTCGGAGGGCGCCGATCGATTGATCGGGCCCTCGATATGTGCTGCGGGAACGGGGTGGTGGCCCGTCAGTTGCGGTCCAAATGCCGGCGGTCGGTAACCGGTATCGATCGCTCCCGAGGGATGATCGACGAGGCGTCGACCTACCTCCAGGGGGCACCGGGGTCGGCGAAGATTCATCTTCGATGCGGCGATGTTTTGGAGATGGACTATCGGCAGCGCTTCGATGTGGCGACGACCTTCGGGTCCTTCGGACATATCTTAAAGCCCCAGCAAGACCGCTTCGCCCGTCGGGTCTACCGGGCGCTCAAGCCGGGGGGACGGTTTATTTTCGTGACCTCGCCGATGCCGTCGATCCTGTCGCCACGGCGCTGGGCCTACCGGGTGTTCAACGGGCTGATGCATCTTCGAAACGCAGTGCTCAAGCCCCCATTTATCATGTTTTATCTGACATTTACCCTCGAACGGGCCCGAGAAGTCCTGAGGCGTCACGGCTTTGAACTCGAAGTCCGGCGGCCCTATCGAGATACCATCTACCCCTGGCTGCGTCTGGTCATCGCTCACCGCAGTTGAGGCCCAATGGGGCAGCTTAGAGCATGTCGCGTCACCCGGTGGGATTCGAAACCGGAGCGGTTGGTGGTATTAATCAGTATCGACGCCGACAGATACGGGGACACCGGCGGCGCGGGGGTTAATGCCACGGGAATTTGCAGATTACGCAACTCAGGACCGGGAGCGGGAGCATGGAGGGAACATCGGATAAGCCAATCTACCTCGACTACAACGCCACGTCGCCGGTGATGCCGGAAGCAATCGATGCCATGATGCCCTATCTTCGCCGGGAGTTCGGCAATCCGTCGAGTACCCATCGCTACGGGCGATCGGCTCGAAGGGCAGTGGATCGAGCCCGTCGTCAGGTGGCGGAATTGATCGGAGCATCGCCCGACGAAATTATCTTTACCTCCGGGGGCACGGAATCCAATAACCTCGCGATTTTCGGTGTTATCGAGACCGCTGAGTCAAAGGGCAATATTGTCACCACAGCGATCGAACACCCGGTGGTCTCCGCCGTCTGCGACCACCTCGAACAGTCAGGGCACGAGATCCATCGCATTGGAGTCGACGAGAATTGCTGTATCGATGTCGACGCCGCAATCGACGCCATCGATGGCGATACGGCATTGGTGACGATGATGCATTCCAACAACGAAACCGGTGTCATCCAGCCCGTGGAGTCGGTCTTCGAGCACGCCCGAAGCCAGGGGGCCGTCGTCCATACCGATGCATCGCAGTCGGTGGGCAAAGTACACATCGATGTGGGAAGCGAGGACATCGATCTGCTGACGATTGCCGGCCACAAACTCTACGCCCCCAAGGGCGTCGGGGCACTGTATGTGCGACAGGGCGTGGACGTGGCGCCGTTGATGCGCGGCGCCGATCACGAAGGAGGGCTTCGACCGGGAACCGAAAATGTGGCGGCCATCGTCGCCCTGGGAAAGGCCTGCGAGGTCATCGGCAGTCGCGGACACCGCGAGCGACGCCGCATCGCCGGGCTGCGCGACCTACTGGAGGAGCGTCTCCGGGAGGGAATCGAGGGGCTAAAGGTCAATGGAAGTCGCGAGCGACGCCTGCCGAATACACTGAATATTTGCTTTCCCGGTGTGCGCGGAGTGGAGTTGATGGCCCATGCTCAGGGCATTAATGCCTCTACGGGCTCGGCGTGCAAGGCCGGGGGAGAAGCGCCGTCGCCGGTGCTCAAGGCGATGGGACGGGATGACCGGGAGGCGTTGGCGTCGCTGCGCCTGTCGCTGGGCTGCGACAATGACAGCGAGCAGATCGAACGAGCTGCAGCGCTACTTATCGATGCCTGGAGAGAGGCTTCCGGTCACTCTTGAAGGTGGTGATCGTTATTCCACCCTCACTGTCTGCGGCGCTGGCGAGGTCTTTTCGGCCTTGGTTTCGCCGACAAATTTGTCGATCTTCTTCCAGTGATCGACGAAGAATTTGCGCACATCTTCTTTGGTGCGCGGGACCGACGCTGCGGGGACGCGCCACATCTTGATTTCGACGTGAGCCTTCGTCAGCCCTCCGGTGATGAGATCGGACATGGCAGCGGCGTCATCGACACCGCGGTGGGCGATAAATACCACATCGGCATCGGGCGTCGATTCCAGAAGTTTGACGCCGCCTTCGCGAAGCGGGGGAAGCGTATTTTCGAGTTCCGTCGAAATTCGCAGCATTTCCTCGTCGTCCTGAAATTTTTCGAGCAGCCGCTCGCGCTTCGCCTCGCTGAATCGGGTCCCTTCGGGATACATGACGACCGCTTCATTTTCGCCCAGATCGTTGCCCAGTGCCAGCACTTTCTCGATCTCGAATTCCGGGTCATCGCTTCCGCGATCGACGAAGACGTTGGGAAAGCGCTGGGCGCAGTAATCGAGTGTGGGATCGGTGAGCAGCTCCGATTTGATGACGTAGCGATAACACTTGAGTTGGCGAACGACGGCAATGGGGAGCATGGTATCCAGGGTGCTCGCATGGCGGGACATGACGACCGCCGGAGTCTCATCTTCCAGACACTCGAGTCCTTCGATATCGACTTCGGCCGAAAAGATTCGCAGCGATCCCCAGAACATTCCCCGCGCCCACCAGCGCTGGAGTTTGCGGTTGGCCATCTTGAAGTCGTCGTCATCCATGCCCGCTTTGTGGCGAACCCACAGCCACAAAGCGACCGCCAACCCGATAGCTTCCACCACGAAAAAGTAGGTAAAGAAGACGTAGGTGCGACTGGCCGACAGGTTGTTGCGCGTTACCAGATCGTAGATCGCCAACAGTGGAATCACGATCGGCATCAGCGCCGGCAATACGATGGCGAAGACATACCACAGCGGGGTGGTCAACAGACGCCGCGTCCAGCTGATATTTGTGGGAAGTTCGTCGGGTTTCATGGCATCCGCCAGCATCAAAAATAACACCATCGAGGGCCCACAAAAAAATCGCAGACCGAATAAACACGTGGATTATGTACATCGCACAGACCAATGGTCAATGGCCTCGATGAAACGTCAGCGGTGACCGGTGGGTCAGTACGGCGGTGGGGCTCGGGGTTAGCGGCGACCGGGGGCGATGCGTCTACAAAAGGAGGTGGCAATATCAGAGTTGCGCCGGCGAATCTCGTTTAGTGCTGCGCCGTCGACCCAGTGGCGATGATTGTCGGCCGCCGAGTTCAGGGCCTCAAGCAATGCATCGCGGCTCCACTCCGGAGCGGGCGCCGCCAATTCGAAGGAGGTTTCCAGATGGCTGCGCGACGTCTCCACAAGTCGTCTCATCCCGCGCTGCATCCCCGCCGCATCGCGACCGTCTGCTGCCTGTTCGGCTTTGTAGAAGATGGCGGCCAGTTGGATCAGCGCCTTCGTCGCGCGGCGTGCTGCCGAGTCGTCGGGAAGCTCCAACCACACCTGCTCCCAGGCCTCATGGGCCTCCCAGTATGCCCCGCCTTCGAGAAGTCGCAGGCCCTGCATCCACTGGTCATCGTCGCCTTCGTCATTATCTTTGGTTGCGCTCATTGTCGGACACCGGATGAAGAATATTGTGAGTATTGTTCAGGGAGAAAGATGATGACCAACCCAGAAAAGAAAAGCCGTCTGGTCGGAATGAATCATATCGCACTGGAGGTCGGCTCGATTAAAGAGGCGCTCGACTTTTACGGGGCGCTCTTTGATTTCGAGCTTCGTGGACGCACGGATACCAT
>CAYUPT010000367.1:0-4750 GCA_964446725.1 uncultured Bradymonadales bacterium
GCCTCGCAGTGATGAATCACCGACTCCGACAGTCCCCTGGCGATGAGCTCTTCGAGCGTTTGGACAGCCGACGGTTTGACTCGCGATCCACCGCGGGCGACAACGGCCCGAAGCAGGCGGGCCGCCACGAAGGCCGCCGCCAGTGGCCCGTTGGCATTGAGCAAGACCGGCTTTTCGGCGTCTTCCCGATCGGGATAAAAGGGCTTTTCTACATCACCGCGCGGAGCCCATCGCCGCAGTATCTGGCGCCAGCGTTCCATAGGTCGCCTCGTCGTCGATTGGATTGCATCGATGATTGCGCCATGCCTCTACCCCCGTAAACGGGGCTTCGGCGATGTCTTCCGACGTCTCTTGTCGCCGTGCTCATATTCTATAACAGGCGAACCGCGATGCGATTCCATCACTGCTGATAGGACGCCGCCAGCGGATACCGCCACCCCATCCCAAAGGCCTTATCCGTTACCTTGAGAATCGGCGCCGCCTGCCAGCGCTTGTATTCATTTCGATGAACCAACTCGATGACCCGGCGCACCGTCGCCTCTTCAAATCCCTGGTCGACCAATTGACCGATGCTTCGATGCTCGACGAGGTAACCGTGTAGAATTTCATCGAGTACCTCGTAGGGCGGAAGGCTATCCTCGTCTTTCTGGTCCGGTCGAAGCTCGGCAGACGGCGGTTTTTCGAGAATGCGCTGCGGGATGCGCTCCCCATCGGCGTCTCCATTGCAGAATCGAGCCACGTCGTAGACCAGCATCTTCGGCATATCGCCGATAACCGCCAGCGCTCCATTCATATCGCCGTACAGCGTACAGTAGCCGACGGCGAGCTCACTTTTGTTGCCGCAGGCCAACACCAGTCGGTTGGTGTTGTTGCTCAATCCCATCAGAAATACGCCGCGAATTCGGGCCTGAATATTTTCCTCTGTGACGCCAAAGCCGTCATCCTCAAAATACGGGTCCAGCGTCTCGAGCATACTGGTGTAGGAACCCTCGATGGCGATTTCATCGAATTTAATGCCCAGATTTCCCGCCAGTTGTCGGGCGTCCTCTCGACTGTGATCGCTGGAGTAGCGCGACGGCATCGCCACCCCGTAGACATGGTCCTCGCCCAGTGCATCGACGGCCAGCGTCGCCGTCACCGCGGAATCGATACCGCCGGACAGCCCGATGACGACCTCCTCGAAATTGGACTTCCGGACGTAATCTCGAATGCCGGTGACCACCGCCCGGTGCGCCTCCTGCGCCCTGCTCTGGCAAACCGGTCGCACCGCTGCCCCATCGTCGAAGGTCCCCGTGTTGGGCTCCACCTCCACGATCTGAAAGTCCTCGTCGAATTCCGCCAGCCGCGCCTTCAGCTCGCCGTCGGCGTCAATCGCCAGTGAACGGCCGTCGAAGATCAATTCATCATTGGCCCCGACCTGGTTGACGAAGAGCAGTGGCCGGTTGTGGCGCCGGCAATGCCCGGCGAGCAACTCCTTTCGAAACGCCCCTTTTCCCAGCGTAAATGGGCTCGCCGAGATATTGATGATCACTTCCGCGCCGTCGTCGACGCATCGCGCCGTCGGATCCGTGTCGTAGGCCGGCATTTCGCGGTCCTCGACATCGGTCCAGGCGTCCTCGCAAATCGTGAGTCCCAGTCGCACGCCCTTCCAGTCGACGACCCCGCCGGTATCACTGGCGTGAAAATACCGCCGCTCCTCGAAGACGTCGTACGTCGGGAGCAATTGCTTGGCGACCAACTTTTGGACCTCGCCACCGGCACAAAAGGCCGCGGCGTTGATCAACTGGTGGCCGTACTCCTCCTGATTTTGTCCCACATACCCCACTACGGCCGCCATCGACTCGTCGGTGGCCTCCGCCACCTCCATCAGCGCCTGTCGCTGGCGGTCGATAAACGCCGGTCGGTGAACGATATCTCGCGGCGGATATCCCAGAAGTGCCAGTTCCGAGAAGACGACGAGGTCTGCATTCTCGCTTCGCGCCCGCCGCATCTCGCGGAGGATACGCCCCCGATTGCCGTCGATATCGCCGACCTTAAAATTGATCTGCGCCATCGCGACGCGCAGGCATGTCGAAGTCCGTGTCATGGTCATTCCCGTTCAACGTCGAGCATTACTACACCGCAACCCGTCGTCGACTGTAGAGCTGACGCCCTTCGTTTGCGTCGGACACCAGTACAACATCCGCATGCGCCGGGCTGCGACCCATCAGCGCAGAAAGAGACTTATCATGTATCCGATGTACACTGCGAGCAAGCCCAGCCCCTCCAGTCGACTCAGCGTATGCCCGGTGCGCAATAGCGGCCAGATTCCCGCCGAAACCACCAGTACCACCCAGATATCAATGCGCAACGCATCGGCTCCCACCACAATATCTCCCAGCGTCGCCACCACTCCCAGCACCAGCAGCAAGTTGAATATATTGGAACCGATGGCGTTGCCCACCGACAGATCCGCTTCGTCGCGATAGGCGGCGACCACCGATGTCGCCAATTCCGGAAGGCTCGTTCCCAGTGCCACTACACTGATGGCAATGACCAATTCCGACACACCGATGATCTCGGCGATCGCAATCGAACCGTCGACCATCCACTTCGCCCCCACTCCAAGACCGACGATCCCGCCGATCACAAACAGGGCGTCCAGCCCCCAGTGACGCTCCTCGGGGTCTCCGATCTCATCGTCATCGATCAATTCTTCGGCGTTCGCCATGTCGCGACGGGCCTCAAAGAACGTATAGCCCAGATACAGGCCCATCGCCGACAATAAAATCCCTCCATCGAGCTGCGACAGTTCTCCATCGACGATAAGAGCGACAAAGAGCAGCGTCGCCGCCAGCATAATCGGCAATTCTCGACGTACAGCCCTGGCCTTGACTTCCACTGGTTTGATCAGCGCCGCCGCCCCCAGAATCAACGCCAGATTGGCCACATTCGAACCAAGAATATTTCCGACCGCCACATCATCACTGCCCAGCAGCGACACCAGCAATTCCGGCGCACTGGTCCCAAAGGAGACCACCGTCAATCCCACCACCAATGGCGTAATTCCCAGTCTCAACGTCAGAGAACTGGCCCCTTTGACCAGCCCTTCCGCGCCGATGTACAGGCCGATGAGACCGGCCACGATCATCACAATTTCAATCACGGGCATGCGGCCACCGTTGGGTCGTTGCACATATCAATTCAGCCGCCATCGATGACATGAATCGCATCGATGTCAACAGCCCGAACTTCGGACATGCCGACTTCCACACCGATCGCCACCTGTCATCCCGGACAGCGGTCTACCAATCCAGCGCGTCGGCTTCCGGGTCATCGCTGTCGTCGCTATCACCGGCCTCTTGCTTGCGGGCCTTTTCCCGTTCTTTGAATTCGATGTCCAATTCCTTCATGTGGCGCTCCTTCCAGATCTCGACGACGGCCTTGATGCCCTCGCCCACGAAGGTGGTCACCGCTTTTTTTATGGCTTTTTCACCGACCTCTTTCCAGAGCGACTCTCCCGACTTTTTCGCGATCTCTTCCATCATCGCATGACCTCAACAGTTCCTTGAGTATTCGGCTGCGCGAATCGTACAGCTACCATAGAACGACGCTGTAATTATAACCTCGCAGTCCACAAAACACACATCCCCCGTCGATTGTGCCATTGCCTCTGTAGAATATGCTGCACCAACGTCGACAGCAGTCAGGCCTCGATCTCGCCGCAGCAAATACAAATCCGACCCGGCCGTACTGGCCGGATCGGCGTATGCGACGTTGCCCGTCGATTGCTCTGTCTTCGCTGATGTCAAACTACCCTTGGCGGTCGGACATCGAGATAACGCCCTGGGCGCTCATTTCCCGAATCACAATATTCCCGAACGCCTGCGCCGAGGTCTCATTGACGGCGCCCGGTGCCGCCAGTGGTGCCAGCCGGTCGCGATTTTCGTGCAAAATCTGAGCAAAGGATTCCATCTCCGAGCCCGGGACCCCAAATGCGGAGGCCAGATCGCGAGCGGTATCACCGCCGCCGACGTGCAGATCGTGCTGTATCGCCACTGCATTTTCGCGCATATAGATCTCTAGCTGCGCTTTTGCGTCGTCATCACTTGAAAGCGCCAATGTCAACAAAACACCGCCGCCGATCCCGGCGGTCGTCGCGCCCGTCGACGTCGTCAATAACAGATTACCGGCCAACGCATCGGCCTGCTGGCCAAACGCCGTCGACGCCGACCCGATGACCATCGCCATACTCACAACAAACACCATACATCGTAACGATTTCACAGAAGTCCTCCCGTAGATTGTCTAATTCGAACGTACCACCGCCATCCATCGTCGTCGGCTCACCGAGATTTGCGATCTCGAAACCACCGTCGACGTACAGCAGAGCGCATCGCACATTCGGATCAGAATGCCCGATTAATCCCATATTGTGTACTGCGTATACCGCCAATGATACTGTCGGAGTTGTATTTACACAAGGCATTGAATCGCCGACTACAGCTCTTCGTACTGCTGACCGCTGGAAGTACGTGGGTGGTCCCGGCGAGGACTGGGCGAGGAGGGCAAGGCGCGGTGACGAGGCGATGCCTTAGCATCATCGAGAAGCCGCAACACAGCCATCGTCGTTCAGCACCGCCTTAAGCTCCGGCGTAGTTTCGAAGGCCAGCACTACAATCGACGTTTTCCGAGCCCCTTCTACATGTTGGATTGATGATCTGGCGCTCAGTCACCGCTTCGCACGAACCCCGTCGGTGCGTCACGAATG
>CAYUPT010000368.1:0-4730 GCA_964446725.1 uncultured Bradymonadales bacterium
GATTGTGGCGGGGCAAGCCCGCCACCGAATTGTTGTGGGGGGGATCGGTTGTTAGCTCACAAGGCATATTCCCCGATAGCACAAGGCATATCGGGGCCTTCGGGACCGTCGGTTTGTCGATTTCTGCGATAGCGTACGGTATATTCGGGCCTTCGGTAGCGGCGGTGGGTGCGACCCCACCCGACTTTATGTCGGTGGTGAAGGAGCCTTGTGAGCTAGCCGAACGGATGACCCCTGATGCTGTACGAAAGGAGCGACCCCACCCGACTTTATGTCGGTGGTGAAGGAGCCTTGTGAGCTAAATGGGCGTTCGAGTTCGTCGATGGGGTCGACGCGAATCTCTGATCCCACGTCGACCCCTCCGACTTCGCTCGCCTATGCTCGCTCAGCCACCTCCCCGCTTTCGTTGGTGACCCCATGCTCGCGGGGATAGTCCCGCGGTGAGTCTCGACGGGAAGACTTCGGGCCAGAGAGAATAACGACAGTCGTAGATGGGAAAGAGCGGGGTGCTCCGACAACGGTTGCGAAATTAGTTGATCCATCGCCCAGATCTGGGAACCTTAGTGGCCAGTGTACTCTCACGCCCGGAGCCTATGGATGATGACCGATATTCGAGTTCTTTCGCTCGCCGCAGTGTTGTTGATTGCGGGATGTTCGACGGGGTCTGCCGCCGAATCGGAGGCCGATGCCGATGCGGCCGACGACAATGGCGAAGAACATCGCTCTGTGGAGGCGCCGGACGAAGAGCCGGCGCTCGACGAAGCGGCCCCACCGGATCCCCCGGCGCCCTACGACCGGGAGTACGATATCTCCGAAGTCTACGCCGGGGCCTGTGCGTCCTGTCACGGCGATGACGGCGACGGCCGAAGTGAGGTCGAAGAGACCTTCAGCTACGCCACGCCGGCCGATGAGTGGAGCAACGGTCCGACCGTCGATGGCATCCTCGATACGCTGGAAGACGGCATCCACGACTCGGCAATGCAGGAGTTTCCGCAGTTCAAAGACGCCGACCGCGTCGAGCTTGCGGAGTACGTCATCGATCTGCGCCATGCGTTGATGGAGTCCGGGGACTGAGCGGCGATCTCAAGGGAGCGCCGGCGGCCTCGCCGGCATTACGCCCGCGGCGTAATTGGGGTTAGTGCGTACCCACATGTACGGAGAAGATGACGGTGGTGGCCAAAAGAGCATAGACGCCGGAGGCGTCAAGCCACCGAGGCCGGTGGCGCACCGAACGCCCACTTGCCCTATTGCTGCCTTCACGCAACGATGACGAATACAACGAATGACGAAATTCTCTGAAGTCGACCTGGAGTACATGTTATGATCATCGGAGCCCACGAATCGGCCGCCGGAGGCCCTTATACAGCGGTGGAGCGCGCCGAAGACGACGACTGCGCAGCCCTCCAGATTTTCACCAAGAACAACAATCGGTGGAATCAGCGGATGTGGAATGACGAGGAGGCGACGACATTCAAGGAGGCCTACGCCGAGTCGTCGCTTCGGGGATTGATGAGCCACAGTAGCTATCTGATCAATCTGTGCTCGTCGACGGAGAGCACCATCGAGAAGAGTCGAGTCGCCTTGGCCGATGAGCTCGACCGATGCGCGCTTTTAGACATTCCCTATCTGGTGCTTCACCCCGGATCGCATACCGGTCGTGGCGAGGACGAGGGGCTGGAGGTCTTCATCGAAAATACGCGACAGGTCTACGACGCAGGCGGCGACTACGACTGGTCGGATGTGACGCTGCTCTTCGAAAATACGGCGGGACAGGGAACGTCACTGGGCTATCGATTCGAACATCTGGGCCGGATTCTGGAGGGACTCACCGACGTCGACGGCAATTTTGGGGTCTGCTACGATACCTGTCATGGCCACGCTGCGGGCTACGATCTGACCCGTCGCGACAGTTACCGGGAGGTCTGGGAGGAATTCGACGCCACCGTGGGCCTTGACCGGCTCCAGACCTTTCACCTCAACGACTCCAAAAACGAATTGGGAAGCCGCGTCGATCGCCACGATCATATCGGCGACGGTGATATCGGCACCAAGGCCTTTGAGATGCTGGTCAACGACGAGCGATTCGCCGACATTCCGGCTGTCGTCGAGACGCCGAAGCTGGAGAGTGGAGAGACGTCATTTGCCGAGAATATTCGCCGTCTTCGCTCCCTGCGAGCGACGGTCAACGAATGAGTGACGAAACGCGCAAAACGGTGGTCGTCGCCGGCGCCTCGGGCTTTGTGGGCCGGGCGTTGCCGTCGGTCCTCGGCGATCGCTACGAGTTGATCGGATTGACTCGTGACGAGCGCCGGGTCCGCGGCGTCGCCGACGCCTCCGGCGGCTATCGATGGCGGAGTTGCGATCTCTTTTCTCGCCGCCAGTCCATCGATGCCCTGGAGGGGGCGGATATCGCCATCTATCTGGTGCACTCGATGCTGCCGTCGGCCGATCTGTCGCAGGGCGAATTCGGGGATATGGACCTGATCTGCGCCGATAACTTCGCCCGCGGCGCCGACCACCACGGTGTAGAGCACATCGTCTACGTCAGCGAGTTGCTCGGCGAAAGCCAACCGCTGACCCCGGCGCTGGCCAGCCGCCACGACGTCCAATCCGTACTCGACGCCTACGATCCGGAATTGACGGCGCTTCGAGCCGGATTCGTCATCGGCCGCGGCGGCGCGGGAACCCAGATGTTGTGCCGGCTCGTGGAGCGGTTGCGGGTGATGCTGCTTCCGACCTGGACGTCATCAAGGGTGGCGCCGATCGCCCGGCGTGACCTGGCGGAATTGATCGGCTGGGCCGTCGAACACCCGGCGCGCTCGTGCGGAGCCTTTGACGTCGCCGGCCCGGAGTTGACGACCTATCGCAAGATGCTCGCCACGCTCTCGGAGCTGATGGGGCGGGACTGCCGATTGATCCGCGTTCCACTGGAGTCGCGGCGGCTGTCGACGCACTGGATCAGCACCGTCACCGGCCAGCCGACATCGGTGGTCCGTCCGCTGGTCGAGCGCTTTCGACAGGATTTGATCCCCGCCGACAATCGATTCCAGAAGATGGCCGGCCAGCAGCCGATGAGTCCTCGCCAGGCCCTGCGCGATGTCTGCCGAAATGAAGTGGCCCCCGTGGAATCGCTGTCGCCGGTACCGGTGACCGAGGAACACCCGAAACTCTCCGATGGGCCCCGGGCCAATATCGTGCGCTCTGTCCAGCGCGTGGCACTGCCACCGGGCCGAGATGCCCGGTGGGTCGGCGAGGAGTACGCCCGGTGGCTCCACGACTTTATGGGGGCCTTAATTCAGGTGACCGTCGACGACAATGTGGTCCGGTTTTTTGCCGGACCATTTCCGTGGCCACTGTTGATTTTGGAGCGCGACGACGATATCAGCCAGCCTCAGCGGTCGCTATTCTGGATTCGCGGCGGCCTTCTGGCGGGCCGCAATCCCATGGCGCGCCTGGAGTTTCGACGCATTCCCACCAAGCAGGCGGTATTGACGGCAATTCATCAATTTCAGCCGCGGCTTCCCTGGATGCTCTACATGCTCACACAGGCCCACGTCCACGACTATGTCATGGGCTCCTTTGGCCGCCATCTAAAGCGCCTTGCCACGAGGCCGCAACTCGGCGATGACGACGGTGTCAATCAACCACAGTAGTGCAGAGGTCCACCACAATGGATGCGATAAATATGGATGCCATCAAACAAAAGCCCGTATTCCTGTCGGGAGCCACGGGGTTTATCGGCCAGGCGCTGTATCCGGTCCTCAAGGATGCGGGCTTTGAGGTGCGCTGTGGAACGCGGTCGGTCGACAGAGCTCGAAAGGACGATCCGCAGCGCCAGTGGGTCGAATTTGACGTAGAGCGGCCCAAGACACTGGGACCGGCGCTCGAGGGCTGTGGGTCTGCATTTTATCTGGTTCATCAGATGGGTTCTGGCCCCGACTACCGAGAGCGCGAGGGCTGGGCGGCGCTTTCGTTTCGAGAGGCCGCCCGGCGGGCGGGACTGCAGCGCATCGTCTATCTGGGCGGAGTGGCGCCCCGGGGAGCGGCCTCGGAGCATCTGAAGAGCCGCCTGGAGACCGGCGAGATCTTGCGCGGCGGCGATATTTCGACGATTGAATTGCGGGCGTCGATGATCATCGGCGCCAACAGCGCGAGCTGGAATCTGGTCCGCGATCTGGCGGCTCGCCTGCCGTTGATGCTGTTGCCGAAGTGGACCCAGACGAAATCGCAGCCCGTGTATATCGACGATGTTCGCGTGGCGCTGATCGCGGCGCTGATCCTCGAGGAAGAGGATTCGAAGTGGTTCGATATTCCGGGGCCCGAGGTGTTGAGCGTCGAAGAGATCATGACCCGCACCGCCGGCCAGATGGGTCATCGGCCGCGGTCGTTTAATGTCCCGTTTTTGAGTCCTCGCCTCTCGAGTTACTGGCTTCGGTTGGTCACCGACGGCGACCTGTATCTGGCGCGCCAACTGGTGGAGGGGTTAAAAACCGATCTGGTGGCCGTCGACGATCACTTCTGGGAGCGAATCGACTATACCGAAGAGCGCACCGGGTTTGATGAAGCCGTTCGCCGAGCCCTCGATGAATCGGAGCCGGAGTCGATGGTCGCCCGCGGCTACGAGTGGATCGCCGGAAAAATCGCCGACGGAGCCTCCGAGGGCTGATACGGTCCGAATAGGCGTTCGAGTTAGTCGATCACTCTGGAGATACAGAATCGACAGAAAATGG
>CAYUPT010000369.1:0-4728 GCA_964446725.1 uncultured Bradymonadales bacterium
CTCGAAATCGGCGTCGCATCCAGTGGCCATGACAATACACAACATTCCGAAGGGAAGCAGACGGCGCAAACTCGCGATCTGACGGCGCCGCCGCCCGATCAGCAGACTCATCAACAACAGGGCAAAGCCGGGAATCAAAAACCACATAAATCGGTCGATATATTGCTCGGTGATGCGCTGGTCGATGGCCGTGCGCTCCAGGCGGTCGAGAATCTCGATCAATTCTCCGGCGGTCTGGCGGGGAGTCTCGAAGTGAATGTAGGCCCCGTCGGTGCGGTCGGCGACATCGCGCAGTGCCTCCTCGTCGAGAACGGTATACACCGGTTCGCCGTCCTCTTCGGCCCAGCCGATTCGATCGCCTCGCTCGTCAAATCGGGGAACCCGGGCGCCGTCGGGGCTGCCGATGCCGATGGTGACGACGCGAATGCCGGCTTCCCGGGCCTCGTCGGCGGCTCGCGACGGCGACGATTCGTGGTCTTCACCGTCGGTCAACAGCACGATGACCTGTTCGTCGGCGGCGTTGAGTTCGCTGTCATCGCCGTGGCGTCGCTGACCCAGGACTTCTTTGGAGTCCTGGATGGCGGCCCCGATATTGGTTCCGCCCACCGGGATCTGGTCGGGGTGAAGCCGATCGAGAAAAAAATCGATCGTCGAGTAATCCGTCGTCAGCGGCGATTGCACGAAGCTTATCGACGTAAAGATGACCAGGCCGACCCGATCGGATACCATGTGCTGCATGGTTTCGCCCACGGCCTGCTGGGCGGCCTGGAGCCGGTTGGGGGGCACGTCTTCGGCGAGCATGCTATTGGACAAATCGAGGGTAAAGACGACATCCAGGGCTTCGTCTTCGACGTATTCGTCGCTCATCCCCCACTGGGGACGGGCGATTGCAATGACGACAAGCGCCAGTCCGACGATTTGCATGAGGCGGCGGACCACCATCTTGCGCCGCGACACCGAGGCGGTCATGGCGTCCACAAGAGCTCTGTCGCCGCTGCGGTTACGCACTCGACGATGCCACATCCCGTGGCCGATCCAGATGATGACCAGGACGGCGATGAGTGCGAAGAACACAAGGTTTTCGGGGTTGGCGAACGTCAATCTCGTCGTCTCCTGTACAACCGGTAGTCGCAGCAGAGCAAAGCGGTGTCAGTTCCACTATCGTGGTGTCGATGGTGCCGGAGTCTCAACAGTGACAAAAGCTCGCTTTGTTCCCGCAGCGGTAATCGCGGAAACCACCTGTCCAAGTCAGGATCGGCGGTATCCGTCGCGTCAAAAAAACGGTGTCGACCGCGCCTTCAGTCAGAAGTTTGGGAAAACTGGTACGTGACCTCAATCGTCGCCGTTCGCTCTCCATCGGTATTCTCCTGTGGCGCCGGGATACGCCCGAAGCGACCGGTGCTGAGCTGTTGCGCCGCACAGTCAGCGACATCGCTGGAGACCGTCGATTCCAGGACCTCGACATCTGTGATTTCTCCGCGATAGCTCCGGTTTGGGTGTGCGGCCTGGCCGACCGTCAATTCCAGTAATACCGAGCCCTCGGTGTGGGGCTCGTCTTCCAGTGCGCGCCAATAACAGGATTCGAGATCGCGATGCTGGCGACGAAGTCCGTTGAGGATCGTCCCCAATTCGTCGAATTCACCGTCAGTGACGGTCAGGTCGGTGTCGAACCGGATATCGACGGGGTCTCTATCGAGTTCCGCGCCGCACCGGGAGCGTTGATTTCCGCACCGATTGCGTTGGAATGGATCACTGTCATCGTCGCTGGACTCCGGATCAGGATCGGTGGATGAATCGGTTCCATCGAGGTCCGGCTCGTCCAGGGCGATTATTGTCGACGCATCGCCACCCGAAGCCGTGGCGGTGAGCGCTGTTAGTGCGGCCACGAAAGTCACGCTCCACAAAAGTCTCGACCGGATGTTGCGTATCGCCATGGTGCCCATTCCTCGAAAACTGAGTAGTCGTCGCACTTGAAGGTTCCCATCTTGGACGCGACAGCAGGGCCATTCATTCACGTTGAACCCAAGGGGCGTCGTGGATTGGCCTCGTAGCGTTCATGGAAATTGGCGAAGCACGGTGTGCCGCATCGCAAATTGGAGGGCGAATATTAATAGCGCCGCTATTGCGAAGGACCCAAAATGCTCGTGGTGGATAGTCCGCCCCCGGTCTTCGAGTTCGGTCCGGTCGTAGGCGTCGAAAATATCGTGGAGATCGTCGCTCATCTGTCGAGCGTCGTGGGCCCGGAAATAGTCGCCGTCGGTGGCATCGGCCATCCGCTGCAGAAGTTCGGGGTCGATGGGAAACTCCACGCTGCGGTAGGAGGCATCTCCTGTAAGCGGATGGCGTCCGGCTTCGACGAGTGCCTCGCCGTCGCGTCCGACCAAAATCGGATACACCGTCACTCCCATCTCGGCGGCCATCTCAGCGGCCTGCATCGGAGAGACCTGTCCACCCCGGCGGTCGCCATCGGTGATCAGCAACACCAGCTGGGTTTCGGCGTCGCTCTCTTCGAGACCGGCCAGGCTTCGACCCAGTGCATTACCGATAGCCGTGCCGTCTTCGTCGATATCACCCATCTCCAGGCGGTCGATGCGCTCTTTGATCATGCGGTGATCCCGTGTCAGCGGGAATTGCAACACCGCTTCTCGGGCAAAGAGGACGATACCGATGCGGTCATCGGGTCGGCTGTCGATGAAGTCGAGCAGGGTGTTTTTGGCCTCGTCAAAGCGCGTCGGAGGCGACTCTCCGCGCCGATTCATCGCCTGGACCTGGCCTTCGTCGTAATCAATGGCCTGCATGGAACCGGACATATCGAAGGCCACGAAGATGTCGATACCCTCCACGTCGGATTCGTCGTATTCGACGATTTGAGGCCGCGCCAGGGCGACGACGAGAAGAATCATGGCCGCCACGGCCAGAATATCGATGACCGGCCGAAGATATAGTTTGAGGCCGCGGTGTCGGTTGGCCAGTTGATGGGCATTGGAAAATTGGAATGTCGGCGTCGTACTGCGCCGGACGCGGGGCCACAACAGGTGAACAGCGGCGATGGCCACCGGGGCCAGCAGGGCAAAGGCCCAGGGATTGGCAAATGCGAAGTCCGGTGGAAGCATATTCATGTCGGCTCCGATTCGGTGTGTTTATCGGAGGCCTTCGATGGCTGTTCGTCGTCGTTGGAAGTACTCTCCGCTTCGCCCGTTGATTCGTCATCGGGTTCCGGGGCCGGCGCCGTCGATTCCACGATGTCCAGTGCCTCGTTCAGGTGTTGTTTCGCCTCGTCGGGAGTCGGGGTGTAGCCGGCAAATTTGACTCGGTCACAGGCCTGAAGCCATTCGATCACAGAGTCGGTGTCTACGTCGGGTCCGCCGTCATCGAGTCGTTGTAATTGTGTCGCGATTTCAGTGGTCGTCAATTCAGTGCCCGGAAACCCAAAGCGGTCGCCGAGGTAGCCGCGGATGATGCCCGACAGTCGGATATAATAGGGTTTAACGCGGCCCTCGGCGAGCAATTCACTGTCGGCGAGGCGCTCCAGCGCCCGGTGAGCGCGCTGATGGGGCGGCGCCGGTGGCTCGATGTCGCCGTATGGGTCCCGGCGCCGGGCAGCGACGAGCAACACCAGGACGACGGCGACAGTGCTGCCACCGATAGCGAGCCAGACCGGCGTCGAAATATCCTCGACCAGCGGCCAGGGGCTGCCGGGGCCGTCGAGGGCATCCCCGTCGTCGGTCACGGATTTGACGTCGACATCGTAGCTCGGAAGTTCGAAATTGACGACGTCGTCGCCGAGTTCAATCCGTACACCCACCGGAGGCCCGGAGGTGGGCCCGGGGCGGTAGATGGCGTATTGGAGTGTGGCCTCTGTCGTGGTCGTGGTGCCGTCGGAGTCAGTGTCGATGCGTCGATCCACTTCACTCCACCGCGAGTCGTCGCCGGGGCTGTGCAGTGTGAGGTCGGCGCCGGTTGGATATTCGATTGCGACATCGTAGCGCAACGGATCGCCGAGGGTGACCTCTTCGTCGGTGGTCATAGAGCTGTCGACGACGGCGATATCTCGTTGTTCCAGCGATGCATCGACGTCTCGAGGCGCGACATATAGACCTACTGCCACGACTAGAAAGGAGACGGTCATCGGCGATATCGCCGATCTCCAATTGTGGAAGTTATCGATCACGAGACGGCCTCACGGTCGTTTGGCGCGGCGTCTGAAATAGCGCACCACGGGCTCGATGTGGTCTTTGCCGGTATCGATTTCGAGGCTATCGATATCCAATTTGTTGAAGATGCGCTCCCGATCGCGGCGAATGCGATCCATGCGCGCCGCATACGCCTGGCGCACGGCATTCGAGGAGGTGTCGACGGGCACGATGTCGTCGGTCTCCGGATCTCGAAAGTGGACGATCCCCATGTCGGGAAGCCTCTTCTCCATCGGGTCTTGGATGACCAGAGGGATCAACTCGTGGCGCCGGTCGGCGATTTTGATGGCCTGTTCATAGTCGTCGTCCAAAAAGTCACTGATGACAAAGGCCAGCGACCGTTTGTCACTGATGCGCACCAGATACTCCAGGGCATTCGGCAGGTCGGTACCCCTGTGTTCGACGTCCGGGGCCAGGACCTCGCGGATGATCCGCAGCACGTGTTTTCGACCCTTTCGCGGTGGAATGCAGGTCTCGACGTCGTCGGTAAAGACGATGAGGCCCACGCGGTCGCCGTTTTTGACGGCCGCACAGG
>CAYUPT010000370.1:0-4696 GCA_964446725.1 uncultured Bradymonadales bacterium
AGGACGGTGCAGACGAGCCAGGTCGCCGTTGCCGCCGCAGACGAGCCAGGTCGCCATTGCCGCCAGCGTTATGTCTTTGTTGCCGCCAGCGTTATGTCTTTGTCGAACCATACCGGCTAGGACCAGCCGGAGCCTGTGAAGAAGGACCGGATGACAGCCCGACGCCGTCGCTTCGCTCCAGCGTCTCTGCCATATTCACCGCGACCGAACGTAGAACAGAAGGCCAAAAAGATCTGGCTACCGTAATACGCTCAACATCTTCGCAGACTGTGGTTTATCTCATCGGCCAGCGGGCTTACGGTGGACCAACTGTTGTCACCTGACCTTTTAGCTGACGGAGTTCACCGAAGGAGCGCTACCGCAACCCGCATGTCTGCGACGGTACGGGCTGGAAGGTCCGCATCGAAATCGACGGGCGCGGCCATGAGTCCACGGGGGTCAACGAGTTCCCCGGGCCGAGTTTTGAAGAACGCATTCGCGGCGCTGCTCCCGAATACCGCCCGTTTGAGGAGTCTACGAAGGCCGTCCAGGAACTCATCGGCGGGCGCAGATTTTCCTGGAGGTTGTACGTCGTCAAAAGGCTCCGGCGTGCACCGCTCACATCGCGTCCCGGAGCGCCTTCTCCGCTCCCTACGACGCGCTCGTTACGCTATAACCGCCATCAGGCCTTTGAGCCTCCATTAGCCCCTGGGACGCCCCTTCGCTCCGTAATAGCGAGAATAACGCCCGTCAGGACCACGACACAGCCGGTGGCCGTCGTCCATCCCACGACTTCGCCGAGCCATAACCAGGCGAGGATGGTCGCCCCGACCGGCTCACCGACCGTGGCGATTCCGACATTGGTCGGTGTCGTATGGCGCAGAGCCCAGGTCAACAGATTATGCCCGACCAACTGCGGGATAAGCGCCGCCAATAGCAAGAAGACCAACGCCTCTGTCGACGCCGGCCTCGGATCTACGCCGGTAGCCAGACACGCTCCATACAAGACGACGGCACCACTCCCGGTGGCGATCGTCATGAAGGCGAGGATATTGAGGTCGCGCCCCAGTCTTCGGGCGACCAGCAGATATCCCGCCATCGCCGCCGCTCCCCCCAGGGCGAGCGCATCGCCGAGAAGATGGTCGGCGGACAGGCCCATATCGTGTCCGCCGATGATCGCCATACCGACGGCACACAAGATGAGCGCCAGCCAAGTCCGACGCGTCGGGCGATCCCGATTGCTCAAGATCGCCCACAGCGCGAGCAGTACGGGCGTCGCCGTCACCAGAGTCACCGAAGCCGCCACCGATGTCAGTGTCAGCGAAGTGACCCACAGCCCAAAATGCAGTGCGTAAAAGACACCGGCCATCAGGCCATGGCTCCAGAAACGTCGGTCTGTCTCCTGGCGTCGAATCGCTCCGCTCAAGAACGGCGTGAGACATACAAACGCCACCAACAAACGAAACGCCGCGGCCGCCAGCGGATGTGTCGGCTCCGCGAGGCGGAATAGAGGCGCCGCCACCGACAGGGCCAGCACGGCGACCGACAATCCGGCCACAAGTCGCATTTTCGAGTTGTGCTCTTTGGACTTGGTCGTCGCCATCGGTTGGCGATTCTCGCAGAGGTGATCACATTGAGCTACACTGAAGCGTTACTATTTTACTGCGGCTGGCTATCCGCCAGTTGAGATGTCGTCAAATAGCGTACCGAAGTGGGAGACGAGATCCATGGGATTGTTTCAAACGGACGAAACCTCGAATTTCTGGAAATCGGCAGCTCTGGCAGCCGGGGCGATCGGTATTGCAACGCTGCTGTGGCCCTCTGACACTTCCGCCGACCAACCGGATCGGGAGTCGCATACAGCGGAACAAGACCTCGCTCAAACTGAGACTGATGCGACACGGGAGGTTCGTCAATTTAACGAAAATAGGCTGACGCGAAATAGGCGAGGGATGCAGACACTACTGGCGTGGTCTGCACTCAATATCGGAACCGGAACGGCGGGCATGCTTCTGACGGAGGGGAGAACTCGACATTTCCACGAAATGAATGCCGCCTGGAATGTGGTCAACGCCGCCATCGCCGGTTTCGGCTATTACGCAGCGACATCGGAAGACCCGGACCAGGGAGACCGCTACGAGGCGGTGTCGTCGACGCACGCAGACGAAAAGCTATTTTTGCTCAATATGGGACTCAACGTCTCCTATATCGCCGGCGGCGCCTACCTGTGGGAACGCGGTGTGCGCACCGAATCGGATCGCCTTCGAGGATGGGGGCCGTCGGTCATCGTTCAGGGAGCATTTTTACTGGTCTTTGATTCGACGATGTACTGGTTGACGCGCAATCACCGCCGGGACTTCGAAATTAGCGCCGGACCACGAGTCGCCGACCCCGGAGTGGCGGTGCAATTGCGCTTTTGAACCCTTTGAAGGCCATCAAAAATCAAATCCCTTGCCGGAATCGCGCATCTCGAACAGGCCTCTCGGGTAGGGCTCCAGATAGGTCTGGTCGGCCATATACTGGTACTCGAAGCGTGCACACCAGGTGCGAATGACCGAAATCGGCGCATTGAGCGTCAGTTGGTGGTCGCGGATCTCGCCGAGTAACTCGCGAAACTCCCGGGCCTCGGTGTCCGATATCTGATCTTTGAAGTGACCGTAAATATGGCTAAGCACGTTGATATGAGCCCTGCGATTGGGCTCGTTCTGCAGGGCTTTGCGAAACCGCGCCGCGTAGCGGCTGTAGACCTCATCGACGTCCAGCCCTTCGGGATTGGCAGTAATCCGGCCCAGCTCGCGAAGACCGGGCTCGTCGTACAGAAGCAACAGGTGCTTCTGGCGTCGCTGGAAGTCGACAATATCGCCCATCGACGGGTTTTCGCCCAGCTTGCGGAGCTCGGTATAGGCGTAGAGCCGCGTCAAAAAATGGTGGCGGATATAAAAGTTGCGAAGCCGCCCCTCGTCCTCGATGGCCGCGCCTTCAAATTGCTCCTGGACCCGGCGTGCAAAGAGCCCGGGCTCGACGCGGCGCGGAGGCGACCGCTCGGCGCGCTCGTAGACCTTGACGTTGGCCGTCCCGCAGGTCGGAGAGCCGCTTTTGAGCACAAAGCCGTCGACGGCCTCCAATCCCTCCAGATAGGCCTTCGAGAATTTGTGCATCTTCTCGGTCAAGTCCTTGTCGGTGGAGGGCTGGACGAGCCGGGTCGTGCCTGCGTCATCGACCATGCGAATCGAGTCGCGCGGCGTACCGAGTCCGATTTCGACTTCCGGGCAGACCGGCATCAGCTCTACAAACTGGGACAATCGCTCCACAAAGGAGTTTCGAATGACCTGGCCGTCGTGGCGACAGGGAGCGACCTCCAGACATTTCGACAACACAACATTGGGCGTCGGAAACGACCGCCGTGTATAATGCGTTTGACTGTCGGCAGTTTCGGTCATCCCATCTCTCCACCTTCAACTTCATCAACGGGCTTTCGCAGATGCACGGTCAGAATCATCTTCGAGGCCTCTTCGGCCGTCACGTCGTGGGCTATGCCGGGTCGCAGTATCAAAATTCCTCCGGCACCGACAGCGTGACGCTCGTCGGGAGTCTCCACGTTCAGGCGCCCCTCGATGACCTGAATGGTCACCACGCCCTGAGCACGGTGTTCCGGAAGCTCACCGCCCTGGGAAAATAAAAACGCCACCACCGTCGACGTACCGCTCTTAAAGAGGGTGATCTGGCGGTGGCCGTCAATTCCGCCGTGTTCTTCGTCGGCGAGCTTCTCGAAGATCCGCTCCGTATCAAAGAGTTTGGTATCTCCACTAAAACGCTCTCGGGGCGGAGTGCGAAGTCGTTTCGGATCGTCGGTCATAGTCGCCGTCCTTCAGTCAGTTCCAAAGTGCCAATGCCAGATTTGCGTGGTTAAAACTAAGCTCATGGCGGCCGCAGAAAAGTCTCTTTTCGGAACAGCAGGCCACCACAAACCGTTTCCACACCGGGCAACACCGTCCGACTCGGCGTGACACCACTGCGACCTTATGCCATACAGTCGGGACCTGTTGGAGCAGACATCGACTCATTATAGCGAGTGCGCCATGGGATTGACCAAAGAAGAAATGAACGCAATGCGTCGTATCGGCAGCGTGGTCGCCGAGACGCTCGAGGAGATGCGAGACCATTTGGAGCCGGGGATTACGACCCGGCAACTCGATGAGATCGGCCGCGCCGTACTGGAGCGCCACGGAGCGCAATCGGCGCCGGAGTTGGTCTACGATTTTCCCGGCGCCACCTGCATCAGCGTCAATGAGCGAGCGGCCCACGGCATCCCCGGCGACCTCAAAGTCCAGCAAGGCGACCTGGTCAATATCGATGTCTCCGCCGAACTCGACGGTTTTTTTGCCGACAGCGGCGCTTCGTTTGGCGTCGACCCGATCACCGACGAGCAACAGGCGCTTTTGGACTCCACCAAAGAGGCCCTCGAAAAGGCGATGGGCATGGCCCAGCACGGACGGCCGATCAAGCTGGTGGGTCGCGTCGTCGAGGGCCTGGCCAAAGACCGTGACTACACGGTCATCCGCAACCTCGGCGGCCACGGCATCGGCCGCGAATTACACCAGCAGCCCAACTTCATCCCTCATTTTTTCGATCGCCGCGAAAAGCGGCGCTTCAAAGAGGGCCAAGTCCTGACGTTGGAGCCCTTTTTGGCGATGGGCGCCAAGCGCGTCGAGGAGAT
>CAYUPT010000371.1:0-4696 GCA_964446725.1 uncultured Bradymonadales bacterium
GCCAAGGGGGCTCAGATTGTGGGGGTGCAATCCGGTGGCGACGCCGACAGCAGTCGCGATGCGGCGAGTCTGGTGCGCGGCCGACCCGGTGTGTATCTGGGAACCCACTCGCTGTTGTTGCACGACGAGCACGGCCAGATCGAAGCGCCCCACGCTGCGGCGGCGGGCATGGCGATGCCGATTGCCGGACCCCAGCACGCTCGCTGGCTTCAGGAGGGACGCATCCACTACGTGACGATCGACGATGGGGAGGCCCGAAGGGCCCAACAGCAATTGTTGAATGACGAGGGTATTCTCGCCTGTCGGGAGACCGGTTACGCGCTGGCCTACGCCCTGAAATTGGCACCGACGCTTCGCCAGAACAAGCATATTGTCATCGGTATTACCGGTTCCGGAATTCGCGGTCTGGAAGCCGAAGAGTTCGAATCAAACGACGAGGGCTGATCGTGACCGACCGCCTGGATGTTATCGAAGAGGCGTTTCCGCAGCGGACCCGACCGTTGCTGGTGACGGGACTGGTCGCCGGAGATCCCTTCGTGGATGCCACCGGTGACTTTATGCATGCCGTCGTCGATGGCGGCGCCGATGTCATTGAATTGCTGGTCCCGTTCTCGGACCCGATCTACCACGGATCGGTGATGCGCCGGGCCAATGAGCGGGCGATGTCCGAACGCGTCGACTGGCGAGATGTGGAGCGACTGGTCGATGAATTTCGCGAAGACGACGATCAGACGCCGATCATTGTTTCGTCGTATTTCAACCGGGTGCTCGCCCGGGGCGAGCAGGCCTGCGTCGAGGGGCTGGCCGACGCCGGAGTCGATGCCCTCAATGTCGTCGATCTGCCGACCGAGGAGGGCGGAGCCCTGCGTGAGGTGCTCGCCGGTGTCAATTTGGCGCTGATTCAGACTGGGGCACCGACGACGAGTCCCCGGCGGTTTCGTCAACTCCAGACGTCAGCCCGGGGACTGCTGTTTTGGACCGGACACAGCGGGGCACAGGAAGCCGTCGATTTTGAGGTATTTGAGCAGCGCGTCACGACCTTTCGGCGACATACGTCGCTGCCGATTGTGGCGTCGATGAATGTGGAGAGCGGAGACGAGGCCATCGATGTCGTCGGAAACGCTCACGGCGTGGTGGTGGGTTCGTCACTGGCCTGGTTGATCGAGGGGCGAGGGCCGGATGTCGACGAGCGACTGAGGGCCTTTGTCGCCGATCTCCGCGATCATATCGATACTGTCGAAATCTAAACGCGCCGCGGATTCGGATCGGTAAAAAGGGGGAGCGCGGAGGGAGAACCGTGATGGGTGACCGGGGCAAATACCGGGCTTAGCCGTCGCCGTCTTCGCCACTTATATCGGCGCGCGAGCGGAGGTGAAGATCGCGCTGCGGGTAGGGGATTTCGATATCCGATTCGGTCAATGCTTCCCAGATGATGAAGTTGAATTTGCCTTTCAGCGCGTTTTCGTTGGTCTGGCGACAATCGAAATAGACGAGTAATTCGAATTGGATACTGCTGTCTGCAAATTCGGTGATCCAGACATCGGGTTCGGGTTCGTCGAGAATATCGGGGTGGTCGTCGGCGGTCGCCAATAGGACCTGGCGAACTTCTTCGGGATCGGAGTCGTAGCTGACGCCGACGGGGATGTGGATGCGAACAATACTGTCCTGGAATGTCCAGTTGACGATCCGGCCACTGACAATTTCTTTGCTGGGAACGAGCATCGAGAAATTATCGGGGGTGCGCATCACGACACTGCGGGCGCCGACGGCTTCGACGCGACCGTAGAGGTCGTTGACCGTGATAAAGTCGCCTTTTTGGACGGCTCGGCCAAATAGCAGGATAAAGCCGGAGATGAGGTTTTCGGCGATATTCTGGAGTCCAAAACCGATGCCGACGCCGAGGCTGGCGACGACGACCATGACCGCCGACAGCTGAACGCCCAGCGCGATAAGTGACAATATGAAGGCGACGACGACCAGCGCATAATTGATCAGGGTGTTGATGGCGTAGGCGACGCCGATGTCGATGCCCATGGCCGGGTAGATCTTGGCATTGAGCACCGCTTTAAAGAGCCGCACCGTCAGGTAGGCTCCGCCGATGATCAGCGCCACATTGAGCAGGTTGAGTAGCGAAACCTGCAGATGGCCGATGGAGACCAGCGGCGCTTCGAGCAACGCGATCAGGGGACCAAATAGCCCCAGTAGCTGCAGCGTGACGATGATGATGACCAGCGAGCCGATGGCCACAATCCAGTGTTCGAGAGCCTCCAGCAGCGGAGAGGGCGCCTCATTGCTCTCTTCGGCCTTTCGGGCCCGTTCGACCACATGGTGATGCAGACGCTCCAACACGGCGAACCACACCGCGCCGATAATGATCAGCGCATAACCCCGCGTCAGCAGGTAGGTGGCGGCATTGATGTAGCCGGCGGCATTGAAGACCAGCAGAATGAAGGTCAGCGTCGACAGCGCGTAGTAGTTTCTGGACAGCGCTGATTGAAAGGAGCGGTGGAGCCGAGACTGCGGCTCGGGCGGAAATAGCGACAGGACGGTATCGCGGCGCAATACGAGATACAGCGGGATAAATACCAGCGTGACGCGAAAACCAAACGACAAGAATGCCGCCAGTTGTGCGTGGTACTCAAGGCGCTCGACGGTCGCCAAAATCAAAAAGAAGATGAGCGTGGCGCGCAGCAAGAAGACGCCAAATCGCTCCAGGCGAGCAAAATGGGCGGCGGCCTCCGGGCTCCGCGGGTTGAGTCTCAAGACGGCCAAAAGAAGGGTCTTGATGACCCGGTAGATCAATAAAAAGAATAGAGCATCGGTCAGCAACAGCGGCCAACCACTGGCCCCAAAGACGGCGCGGATCGGAAAAAAGCTCAGCCCGATAAGCACGATCCATGCTACCGAGCGCCCGATCACGAGCACCAGCTTGCGCAGCGCCGCGGTCATCCAGGGCGATATATCAAAATGGGTCCGGGCCTGAATCTGGTGGGCAAGACCGGTGGCGTAGCGGTCGATAATTAAGAAGAGGACCAGAAACGAGGCCAGGATGATCAGGATTATCGTCGCCGACAGCAGCGGTGCCGGCTCGACGGTCGTCGGGGCCTCTGCGAATTGTCGCGCCGTCTGATAGACGCCTTCGATGTCATCGGCGATCTGGTCCAGTAATTCCGTGCCAAAGCCCAGCGGCTGTCGATCCAGAAAGTGACTGAAGTTTTCCTCGAGCAATTGACCAGCTTCCTCCAGGCCCGATCCAAAGTCCCCGGTGGTCACCGTGGGCATGTCATTCTGAGATTGCTGATCGGGCATCAATTCGACGCCGGGCACGTCTTCGACCGGCGACTCGGAGTCGTCGTCGGCCTGGGCGACGGTGGAGGCGGGCACGAAGGTCACCGTCGCCAGGAAGGCGAGGGCAATGGATAACCATAGATGTCCGGGGTATCGAGGCATGGCACCACAACAACAGGTCGAAAATCGGTGCGACAATTCTATGCGGCCACTGTACGGCCTGCGTCGCCGCAAGTCATCCCCGTCGCGCCGAGCGCACAGCACCGGCATCGATGCGATCGATGGGGCAACTGGGCGGCCAGGCGTCGATGGGCGGCGAAATTGATCGGTGGGATTTGTTGCCACCAGGCATTGAGGTTGATATAACCGTCTTGCTAAAGGAGTCAAAGTTGCGTTCGACGCGTCCATTCCGGTGAGGAGACATCTTATGAAGATCGCTCGTTTCGTGTTCATCCTGGTTGTGGCCTGCCTGCTGTCGTCGACGGCCGTCGCCGATGTGATCGAAGACGATGAATTTGGGTTCACGGTGACAGCGCCCGATGCCTGGGAAGTCGATAAGGATGACGATAAATCCGTCGCCAGCTTCAAGCATCCCGGGTCTCAGAGCCAGATTCAGGTCATTGGAACCCAGCTTATGAACGCTGAGGTCTCCGACGTATTCTTCGACACCTTTCACACCACATTGTCGGAGCAAAATTTCGAGGTTGCCGAGGAAGAAGAGACGACCATCGGCGAAATCGAGGGATTGTTTACGACCTACGAATACACGCACAACGATGTGACGCTCGATGTGACCGTCTTTGAGTTTCTGCGCGACGATACGGCCTGGCTGGCCATCGGCTATATGCACGACGAGCAGCGCGAAGAGCATCAACAAGACTACGAGTCGGTCGTCGAAAATCTCAGTTTTGAAAGTGAGTGATCCGTCGGCGACGCGTCGACATCGATAGCGACTACGGCCCGCGTACCGCGATGGTATGCGGGCTGTCGCATTTTTGAGATCCGATTCGGAGGCCCGAGATGAGAGGAGGCAGTTCGGCGCAGTGGTCGATGGCGGTGGTGGCGGTATTGTGTACCGTCATCCCGTCGCTACTACACGCCGAAGAGTCGACAGCGCTGGCCGATGAACCGCGGGCGGAGTCGGTGTCGGTACTCGACGGGGAATACGAAATTATTCGACCCACCGGCTGGAATATTGCCCGGGCCGGCCAGGGGGCTGCCGCCGCCTTTCGGGCCGCCGGTGATGAGCAAGCCGAAATCGAGGTCCGGATCAGTGACGGGGTCGCCGAGCGCCGTTGGGAGCGCTACTGGCGGGCCTTTGACACCGATCTGCAGGAGGCGGGCTTTGCCATTGTGAACGCCCGTCGACGAACGGTACACGCCGGACAGCGCGGTTTTCGCTTCGAAT
>CAYUPT010000372.1:0-4688 GCA_964446725.1 uncultured Bradymonadales bacterium
AGTTTGAGAACATAGCCCGAAGAACCTCCCGGCATTCTGCGGCCCCAACCGGCCTTGTGCCGGTGGGGAGCAAAGTTTGAGAACATACCACCGCACGTCGTGACAACTGCTACCGTCAACTTCGCCTCAAAGCGTCATAATCAACGTGCAAGTGTTGGACTATCTCGATCAGCTATTTAGGAACGAAGACTGCCGTTCTTTAACTCGCCGGCCATCGCCTGCCGCGTTGGCATGTTGCGGATCGCGAAACAACTGCCCTATACTCGCGGCGCGATACGTCCACAACAGATGTTTCTGGCAGGCGGGTTTGGTTCATGACTCGATATTTCGGCGCCCATACTCTCGAAGGCGAGTGGCACAGTCTTCTTCCCCGCTACGTCTTGCTCTCCGATCGCGTCGACGGCAAACAGATCCTCGACATCGGCTGCGGTACCGGCATCGGCTCCTCGCTGCTGTTGGAGATGGGCGCCGACGGCGTCAACGGCATCGACCACCGCCCGGAAGTGTTGGAGTTGGCGCGCGTCAAACATGCCAAACACGGCTTGAGCTTCCAGGTCATGTTCTGGGAGGAGCTCGACTTCCTGGACGACGCCTTCGACATGGTGCTCTGTCTGGATCCGACATCGCCGGTCACCGACCCCAGCCTGTTGAGCGAAGTCGAACGCGTCCTTCGCCCCGGCGGCGAGTACGTCTGCGCCATCGAGCGACGCAACGTAGAGGGCATGGAATCGCTACTTCCGCGCTACGGCTACGACACCACCGGCGAGGAACTCGAATTGTCAAAATCCGGCGAGCGCGTCCCTCAGATCGGATCGCTTGAGGAATCCTTCGAGACCATCGTCTCTCTGGTCCAGCGCCCCCGCTACAGTTACGTCTTCGACTACGCTCGAGACGACGAACACACCGTGCGCCGAAGCTCTTCGGGCCCCGACGAAAGCGGTCTGTGGGTCGGCGACCAGCCCCACCCCGACGGCGACGCCCAGCACACCGACAACCGCGCTGGACGCTGGCTCAGCGTCGACGACCGCCTGGCCGACCGATCCGATACGTCGGCCGCCGTCGAATTGCTCTTTTGCGGCGATGATCACATGCCGCCGCCGACGCTTCGCGAAGTCGAGATGCCCTACCGCGAAGTCGTCGATCGACTCCAGCAACTATTCTCCGAATTGCAGCTCCGGCAACATCCCGACGAGACGACCCAACCCAATGCCGACGCCCCGGACTCCGGCGACTTCAAGACGCGCGAAAAGACCTCCGAATTTCGGGCTCCCGACAGCCGATCCGAGCAACCATCCCAGCAGCGCCCCCGGCGCCGTCAAGACCGATCGCGCTCCCGACGCCGCTCCGAGCCCCCCTCTCGCGATACCGAAGGTGAGACCTGGCATCAGGTCCGCCAGCAACTTGACCGCATGACCCAGATGTACCGCGAGGTCCGAGCCGAAATGGAGGATCTCTTCGTCGAGACACGACGCGAACTCGCCGAACGCGACCGCTACATCGAACAACTCGTCGACACCGTCCACTCCTGGAGACACGAACTCCAGAACTCCGGCGATTCCGCCGCCGACGACTCCGACGGCGATGACGAGACGACCTCCACCTCCGAATTCGAGCGTCAGCCGACCAATATTTTCAGGCGCGACGAAATCCTCGACGACGGCGACACCGACGACCTCGACGCGCCGCATGACGAGCCGGAGCAATCCGCAGAGGACGCCGGCGACGGCGACACCGACGCCGCCCCGTCAGATGCCGACGGCGACGACGCCCGGCACTTTTCCGATGATGACGGCGATGAATCCTCCGGCGAACCCGACGACGAAAGCACGACCGACCAAAACGCGGACGACGAAAATCAGGGCGACGACTCCAGTTCCAGTACCGACAGTGACGCCAGTGCACAGGACGCCCCCTCCGACTCCAAAGCCCGTTCCGACAGCTAGTACCAACGCCCTCTGTCGCCAACCGCACCCAAATTTTTGTCATGGCGGTGTTCCGTGCCCACGGCCCATTTTTCTTCTGGAAGTGATGTTATGATACGCCGTACGTTCTCGCTTCTGATTCCGATGCTGGCCTGCTGCGTGGCCACTCTGACACTTCTCGTGCCCGACACAGCACATACGGCGGGGTTTGAGGTCGGCGAAAATACCGCCAAATCCACGGCCCGAGGGGGAACGGGGGTCGTCAATACCAGCGACCCGTCGGCCATCTACTTCAACCCGGCGCTGCTCGGTCGAGTCGACGGCTCTCAGGTCCTGCTCAGCAGTAATTTTTTGACCATGGACCTCAATTTTGAACGCGCCGACCTCTTCGTCGAACCCGGCGACGAGCCGGACCAGACCTTCGACCCGGTCACCAACCAAACCGGTATTTTCCCGGCCCCCTTTGTGACCGCCAGCTTCGACCTCGGGCCCGAAGAATTCTCGCTGGCCGCCGGCATCTACGGACCGCCGGCCTTTGGCAACCCGTGCTACGGCGATCTCGACGACGGCGAATGCGTTCCCCAGGAGCGCGGGGCCGCCCGGGGCATGGTCGTCGAAACCGACATGGTCGTCATCTATCCCAGCGTCGGGGCCAGCTACGCCTTTGACCTCGACGGCGATCGCGAACTCGACATCGGGTTGACGGCATCCCTGGCCTACCAGACCTCCGATTTCGCCGTCGTCGCCGAAGCGACCTCGCCGTCGACGCCCTGGAGAGAAGATCCGAATCGAGAGGCCTTTATCCGCGGCGAAAACCTCACCGGCATCGCCCCCACCGGCATACTGGGAATCGCCTATTCGGAGGGTCCATTTCGACTCGCCGCTTCCTATCGACCGCCCATTTCCTGGGATCTCACCGGCCGTGCCGAAGTCGACTACCCGGCCTACCTCGACGGCCTCAGTCCGAGCCTGTCCGACGACACAATCCGCCTTCAGACCAACCAGGCCGGCTCGCTACGCCTCGGCTGGGGTCTGGAGTGGGGCGAGCACCCCGCCGACGCCCAGCGGCCGCGCTGGGACCTTGAGATCAACACCATCTGGGAGAATTGGTCCGTCGTCGACCACTTTCGCATCGATGTCGAAGGCGACATCCAGGCCCAATTCGGAGACCAGACCGAGACCGCCGTCGAATTCAACCCCATCTACCAGCGCAAGGGCTATCAGGATACCATCAGCCTGCGCACCGGCCTTAGCTACGGCGTCAACACCTGGATGACCGCCCACGGCGGCGGCTTTTTAGAAACCGCCGCCCAGCCCGTCGCCTATACCTCGGCGGACTTCGTCAGCTGGGAGCGCTACGCCGGCAGCATCGGCGCCTCCTTCCACCTTCCACACAACCTCGAATTCGACATCGGATACACCTACATCCACATGCCCAGTCGGACTGTCACCAACGGGGAAGTTTACAACCCCATCCCGATGAGTAACTGTCAGGGTCCGGATTTTCAGGACAGCGCCTGCGAACAACCGGGCCAGCCTCCCGGAAATCCACAAAACGAAGGTGACTGGCGCGCCCACTTCCAGATTCTGAGCGCGGGGATGACCTGGCAGTACTGACCCGGTGTTACCGCCCCCGACTTCCGAAGCCCGACGAGTTCTATGACTTCCCTGGAATGCCATACTGATTTCGACGCTCCAGCAGGACTGCTGGTATTGCGCGGCGATGGATCGATCGTCGAGGCCCCGACCTTTTTTCGCCGGGCCCTCTTTTTGAGCCAGCGCTCGACACCGCCGTCGATCTTCCATCTCTTTGATCCCGCCGACCCGCCCTACCTGGATCTGCACCGCATCTTCCGCCATCCCTACGGTGCCACCGAGTTTCACCTGCGCGTCCGCGGGCTCTTCGGCAGTCGCCACGGGTTTCGCTACTGGCCGGTCGATGTCCCCGAACACCGCCACAACCAGAATGCGGCGACCTTTTTTATCGTCGACGACTCGGCGCTGTTGCAAAACCACGACTGGGATTTCCGACGGCTGCGCCGCGAAATTCTGGAGGACGTTCAGGACTCGATGTCCAGCTACTTCAAAAACCGCATGGCGACCCTTCAGCTGCTCGCAGAGACGATCCGCGACGCCCCGGAGATCGCCAAGGAGTCGGCGCCACGGCTGGTCACCGCCGTCCACGAGCTCAAATCGGCGCTCAACCGCGTGATGACCGGCATCGAGGATATCGAATCACCGACCGAGTATCAGGACTCGCCGATTCGACTCACCGACCTGTCCAGTGTCATCGACACCTGGGGTACCCCGCAGGTCGACGTGGAATGCACCACCGACCAACTCCAGGCCTCCACGTTGATTCCGGCGTCGTCGATCGAGCGCATCGTATTGCCCATCGTCGAAAACGCCATCGACGCCTCGCCCTCCGATTCGGTGGTGGAAGTCCACATCTCGGAGGTCGACGAGGGCTTTGCCCACTTCGATATTGTCGACGAAGGCGAGGGCATGAACGAGCGGGTCGAACAGCGCGCCGGAGACCCCTTCTTTACGACGCGAACCGGCCAACTCGGCCTCGGGCTCTCACACGCCAAACAGGCCCTGCGCGACGCCGGCGGAGAGTGGAAAGTCGAAACCCGGGATCGCAAAGGAACCCGGGTCACCTTGCTTCTCCCCACCACTACAGCCTCTGAGTTCTTCTAGTGCTGCCCTTCGAAACTACGCCGGGGCTCTCGGCGGTGCTGAACGACGATGGCTGCGTTGCGGCTT
>CAYUPT010000373.1:0-4679 GCA_964446725.1 uncultured Bradymonadales bacterium
GTACGGTGCGAAAAATTGATGCCGCCGGCGACCAGGTCTGGAGCTACGACGAACACGATGACGTAGTCCGCGATGTCGCCGTCGACCCCGACGGAAATGTCTACTCGGCGTCCGATGACGGAACGGTCCACAAAATCGACGCCGATGGCACCGGGCAATGGATTTTTGACGAACACGACGACGCAGTGCGCGCCATCGATGTCGACACCGATGGCGATATCTACTCGGCGTCCGATGACGGAACGGTCCGCAAAATCGACGCCGATGGCACCGGCCAGTGGACGTCCGAGGAGTTGACCGGCTGGCTGACCTCCGCCCAGGTCGGCTCCGATGGTCGAATCTTCGCCGGCGACAGTCTGGGATCGGTCTATCGCATCAGTTCCGATGGTACCGACGTCTTTAGCTTCGATGTCTCGATGGCCGTCGAGGCCGTAGCCGCCGGCGACGACGTCGTCTTTGTTGGCCAATCCCTGGCGCTTCGCAGCATCGACACCGGCGGCGACGAAAACTGGGAGCGCAGTACGGATAGCTCGGTTCGCGGGGTGGCTGTCGACGACCAACAACAGGTCTGGTTTGCCGCCGGCGAAGAGCTGATGCGCCGCGTCGATACCGACAACAGCAACCCCTGGCACTTCGACGAAGGTGCCAACGCCCGAAGTGTCGCCGTCGATCCCGAGGGCAATGCCTACTTCGGGGAGGTCGTCTCCGATGGTCATCGCCTCCAGCGCGTCGATGCCGACGGAGAGTCGGCCTGGAGTTTCGACGACCACCAGGGCCTCATCCACGCCGTGGCCGTCGACCCCGGCCGATACCCGATGTTTTCCGACGACTGGTAGTGTCGCCTATGCTCGCGATACTGTGGTAATCTGACGACTCCCGTTCGAAGAACGATGCGAAACCCCGGAATCGCTATGAGTGCAGTGCAACAGATTCGTCGATGGCTTCTGGCCGTCGCCCTGTGCGCAGCCGTCGCCGTGGTTGTCGGGGCCGGATGCACCGTCGGCGACGATGCGGACTGTCAATCCGACGCCGACTGCGCCGACGGCGAAGTTTGTATCGATGGCGGTGGGGTTTTTGTCCGCGACGGGGTCTGCGTCGACCCCGACAGTGACCATCCTCCGCAGTGCGACGACGGCCGACAGAGTGGACAACAGACCGACGTCGACTGCGGTGGACCCCTCTGTGCGACCTGTCCCCTCGATGCCGGCTGTGAAGACGACGATGATTGCGCCACGGAGTTTTGCCACCAGGGGAGTTGTCTAAACCTCTGTCTTCGCGAGGAGACGCGATGCGACGGCGACTGTTTTGATACCGATTCCAACCCCGACCACTGCGGCGAGTGCGATCGGGCCTGCGGCGACGACGAGACCTGCGAAGACGGTCAATGCGTCTGCCGCCACGAATGCTGTGGCGATGACGACTGCGGCGATCACGCCTTTTGCGACGTTGTGACCTGTCGCCCGCTGGCTCCATTCGTCTATACCGGCAGCGAGGATCACACGGTCCGAAAGATCGATGCCGCCGGCGACGAAGTTTGGAACTACGGCGGTCACACCGGGCCGATTCTGGATATCGCCGTCGGCGCCGATGGCTACGTCTACACCGCCTCCGGTGACCGTGAAGTCCACAAACTGGGGCCCGACGGCGAGCGACAGTGGAGTGTCGACGACCACAGCGATGCCGTCCAGGGCGTCGCCGTCGATGCTGACGGCAACGTCGTCTCCGCCTCCTCCGACGAGTCGGTGCTCAGCGTCGATGCCGCCGGCGATTTCCGGTGGCAGTACGGGGAGCTCGAGCAGCCGCTGTTTGGCGCCGAAGTCGATGCCGACGGGTTTGCCTATATTCACGACGGCGACGGCAACGTCCACAAAGTTGCTCCCGACGCCGATGGAAGCTCCACCTTTTCGATTGGTGATGAGGTCTTCGATCTCTCCGTCGATGCACAGGGGTTGATGTATGTTGGGCTCGACGCCGAAGCCCAGGGGCTGCGCGCAGACGGCGTTCCGCGCTGGCAATACAGTGACTTTAGCCAGCCGGTATTGGCAGTGGCCGTCGGATTTGGCGGCGAAGTTTACGCCGCCGGCTACACGGAACTCGCCGGGCTCGATGACAATGGCGACGAGCTGTGGAGTGTCGACGTCCCCGATATTGTGCTCGACATCGCCGTCGATACCCATGGTGACATCTATCTGGGCGGAATTGACGACCACCTCCGGCAATACGGCCCTGACGGCGAGCCGGGGTGGGTCTTTTCGGGACACGACGAGCCGGTGACGGCAGTGGCGGTAGACCCCGGTACACCGGCGGTCTTCGGCGAGGACGAATCATGAGTTCTCGTCGCTCCACTCGCGCCCTCGAATTTGACCGGTGTACAGGGGCGTTGTACCGTTTGAGGCGCCTTTGCCCGCGCGCTTGTCTCCGAATTGCGGTGTTGTCACGATGAGTTCACACGACGCCAATCCCCATCTCGCCGAATTGCCTCGGGCGGGAGATGTCATCGACGAGCGCTATCGGCTCGGCGAGGCCTTTGCCAGCGGCGGTATGGGGGTGATTATGAAGGCCGAGCAGCTTCGGACCGGCCGACAGGTCGCCGTCAAATTGCTCCATCCCCACATCGCCGCCAAAGATAATTTTGCAAAGCGCTTTAAGCGCGAGGTCCGGGTCGCCACCTTATTTGACCATCCCAATATCGTGCGGGTTTACGATGTCGGAGAGACCGATCTGGGGGCGTTGTATCTGGTCATGGAATTGCTCGACGGCGAGGAGTTGCAGGATGTCATCGACCGCGAGGCCCCGCTGACGGCGGGGCGGGTCATCGATATCGGGCTCCAGATGCTCGATGGCCTGGGTGAAGCCCACAGCCAGGAAGTGGTTCACCGCGATTTCAAGCCGGCCAATGTCTTCGTCGGGCGCTCGCGGCGCGGTAAAGATCGCGTCAAATTACTGGACTTCGGGATTGCCAAACTCGTCAATTCCGGCGAAAGCCAGCTTACGGCTACCGGCATGTACGCCGGGACACCGGGCTATATCGCCCCGGAGACGATGGTCGATGAGGGCACGACCGACCAGCCCCAGCTCGATGTCTACGCCGCCGGCCTGGTATTGATCGAGATGCTGACCGGCAAGCGCGTCTTTCAAGGCGACGGCATGGCTCAGACGCTGTTGCAACACCTCAAAAAGCCGGTGCTGATTCCCGATTGTATCGATCGCACCGATCTGGGCGATGTCATTCGCCGGGCCACCGCCAAACACCCCGGCGATCGCTTCCCGGATGCCGACGCCATGTACGCTGCGCTCGAGGCCGCACGTAGGGGCACACCGGCCGATCTTCAACTCGAGCCCCACCAGATACCGACGTCGTACTCCGAGACGTCGCCCAGTATTCTCCAACAGCTGGCCGAACAGGAGGCCGATCGCAGCCTCGGCATGCTGCGCAAAGTTCCTCAGCACCAGAGTTTTTGCCCCGATACCCATCCCGATCGCCAGGCGCTGCCCTCGATCCCCGATCAGGGCGCAAGTAACGAGCCCGGTCTGGGCGATCCGTCGGTCGGCGCCGGTGTGTCGGGGGGAATGGCCGATGGCAGCGGCGATTTTGACGTCGGGCCCACCCAGGTGACCGGCGGTGGGTCGGCGGGGGGCGGCGAATTTGAGGCCGGTCCGACCCGTGTCGAAGGCAATAACGCGCCGGGGCCAGCCAGGTCCGATTCAAACGCCAACTCCGGCTCCCCGCTGGCAACGGATCTCTCCCACGGAAACGGCGGATCGCCACAGACCCGGCAACAGCCGGCCCAAGACCAACCGCAGCCGCCGCAATCTGCGCCGGTGCCTGACGCCGGCCGCCGGGACCATTCGCCATCGCCTGCAGCTTCGGCATCTGCGACACCTTCGGCACCGTCCGGCGAGTCGCCGTCGCAGACCCAGGACGACAATGTGGAGGCCCGTCTGGCGGCATCGTCGTTTTCGACGCCCAAGGCCTCCGAGACCAATTCCGGCAATTCCGGCTCGACGGCGCTCAAGGTCGCCGTCGGCGTGCTCTGTGTTGCCGTCGTCGCCGCGCTGTCGGCACTGGTCGTGCCCGACCTTCTCGATGGCGACGAGCCGGCTCCCGATGACCGCGATCCTATGCCCATCGCCGACACCGGTGGCGGCGATGAGCCCCCCGAGCTCGATTCCCCGGTCGACCGCGAGCCCGCTGATAGCGCCGAGGAGCCAAGTGACGACGTCGCCGAGACCACCGTTGTGCTCACCAGTGAACCCTCCGGCGCCGCCGTCTATGCCGATGGCCGTCAGATTGGCGACACCGACCTTGACTGGACTGTGGAGACCGACGAATTTCCGGAGTCGGTTGAGTTTCAAAAAGATGGATACCAGTCACTTCAGCGCTCGCTCGACGACGCCGACGGATCGTCTGTCGAACTCCACGTCGAATTGGAGCCCGAACCAGAGCCCGAACCCGAACCAGAGCCGGAGCCCGAACCAGAACCGGAGCCAGAGCCGGAGCCGGAACCGCAGCCACAACCCGAACCGCAGCCACAACCCGAACCGGAGCCGGAACCACAGCCCGAACCGTCGGACGACGAAGACGACGGCGATTCCGGCGATGATTCTGTCGATAGTCTACTCGATCAACACCTCGGCGACTGAATGAACGAAAGGCCTATTACGATGGCGTTCTGTCC
>CAYUPT010000374.1:0-1452 GCA_964446725.1 uncultured Bradymonadales bacterium
GAAGTCCTCGAGGGCCGCCGGGGCACCGCGCTGTAGAACCGATTTCACCGCCGCGCGGGCTTCGGCGACACCGGCCCGGGCTTCGTCGACTTCCAGTTGGGCCGTCGAGTCGTCGAATTCGACCAGAATATCGCCGGATTCGACGTCGTCGCCGGCCTCGACGGCCACGGTCTTGGTGGAGGCGGCAATATCGGCGGTCAGCGTCGACTCCTCGTCGGGCGTCACCTGGCCGGTGGCGACCAGCGTCTCCACGACCTCGCGCTGCTGGGCTTGTGTCACGGTGACGGAGCGCGGAAATACCAGCCACCACAACAGGCCTGCGACGGCGGCCAGGACGACCGCGATGATGATGGCAATGCGTGTGCGACCTTTCATGGACGGTGTGATCCGGCGTCAAGAAGTGCATCAGGAGCGTTCGTTCAATACTCCGCCAAAGGTCGACGCCATCCGGTGTTCGCCAAATGATTGGACGAAGTCCGGGCCCGGCTACTACGGTGATGACATCCCGGCCGTTGGTGTCATGTCAAAAAGCGAGTATCTGCAATGAAAGAGCTCTCCATCGTGGCAATATTGCTGAGCATGACCATCGGGTTGGCCTGCGGTGCCGATGATGACAGCGAGGCGTTTCCGAACGCCTCTCCCGGTGACCTCAATGTTCATCAGATCGACTGGGTCGTCGACGGAATGCAGTGCAACGGCGAGGACATTATCCGCCTGATGAGCCTCCGGGAAGTAGAAGGCGGCGATGGGCAATCGGACCGACAGGCGCAGTATCGTCGCGGCGATGACTGCGTCGACGCCGGCCAGCGATTCTGGCAGGGCTGGCCGGAGGGCGACGGCGATACCGTCTCCGTCGTCGTCGACTCCGAAACCGGCGATGAGCGCGCCTTTGAGGTCGAGTCCGACGGGGAGTATGCCATCGACCTGATGGCCGAAGACGGCGACGGTGACCTGCGAATGCGCCAGGCAAATCCGGAGACCAATCCGACGCCGGTCCCCGACCTCAGTGACTTCGATCTGGCCGGAGAGTGGTGGATGGAGGGCTATCCCTGCGGCGAACACCTGGTCCCTCAACTGGTGCGCATCATTCATCCCGGAACCGGCGACGTCCACATGACCAAAATCATCGGCGACGACTGCCTGGGCGACGGCGAGAATTTTTTGGACGCCGAAGTCAACGGCACGTCCATTTCCGGAGAGGCGCAACTGGAGGAGAGCGACGACTTCGGCGGGCTGTCCGAAGATGACAACGGCGATGACATCGACTGGTCACAGGTCACCGGCACCATTCATACGGATGATTATATCCGGCTCGATGTGGCTGGACAGGCGGTGACGTTGCGTCGGGTAATGGCGGAGAGCGAGGAGTAATGAGGTTGGAGACGGAGCCGTCCCCGGCTTCGGCAGTGTCGGCGCGAAGCAACATCGTCATCGAGGTGGAGACGGAGCCGT
>CAYUPT010000374.1:1552-4668 GCA_964446725.1 uncultured Bradymonadales bacterium
TGACCCAGCCGCCGAATTCGGGCGACGGTTCCGGGCCGGCGTCTTCCTGGCCCACCGTGCAGCGGTCGACGCGCTCGGGGTAAAACGAAATAAAATCTCGGATTTCCGAATAACCGCGGGTGGGCTCCGGATAACACCAGGCGGCGTCGACGATGACTTCGCCGGCCACATACAGGTCGAAGTGAAGGGCGATGCCCTTCCACCTGCAAAAGGAGTTATTGTCGTTGGGTTCCAGCAATTCGAGGCGGACGTCCTCGGGAGGGATGTAGTAGGTCGGTGCGTGACCCATCTCGCAGACGCGCCGGGAGCGACTGGTGTCGGCAATCGAGGTCTGGCGGTGGAGAACCCGAACCCGTCGACTGGCCGGGCGTACTGCCGGCGTTTGAGGGTATTCCCAAATCGACTCATTGCCGGAGATGCGGCGTCCTCTCATCATGGCGGCTTCCTACATGTGGGTAACGGGTCAGTTGGTGAACGACCCGCTACGGGTACGACGATGCGAGTTGCTGTGGACGGTCAAGGTAAGAACGCAGCACTTGGAGGCCAGCAATGAGTGCTGGATTCGGATGAGTACGACGCGTCACGTCAGGGAGTTGTCTCCGAATTGTCGGCGGATGGCGTCGAGATCGGCGGCGTCGATATTCCAGATCTCGGCGGCGAATTCGTCGATTTCGGCGCGACAATCTTCGACGGTGCCGCGGTCGTCATCTCTGGCGGCGCGGTGACATCGCGTTGACAACTCCGCCAGTTGTCGCGCCACTGCGGGATGGGCGTCGGCATAGGGAACAGCCACCGTGTCCAGTACGTGGGCCGACGCGAAGCCCTTGCCCGTCGAAAAGCTGCGGACCAGGGCGTCGGCGGGCGTGGAATTGAAGAGGGCACAAAAGTAATGCGCCTCGTCGGGGTCATCGAAGGGCGCGAAGGTAATGGTCTCTTGGGGTAGGACCAGGCGGTCGCGGTCATCGGGGCCGACGACGGCGGCTCGTAGTCGGGTGTCGATGCGGGTCCAGCAGACCTTCCAGCGGGCCATGGTGTAGGGGCCGACGCCGTACATCGAGTAAAATGGATCGGAGGGCTCGAAGTAGCGCCGAAACAGCGACCGGCCGCGCAGTGTGCCGCGTTTCGGGGCGTCGACGTCGCCCTCAAAGTGCTTCAAGTAGCTGTAGGTCTGCGGATACTTCTCGCGCATCTGGGCTTCCGGCATACCGCGGCGGGTCTGGGGATCCTGGGCGAGGATGATCGAGCACTTCGCTGTGGCGTGCCACCGGGAGACATCGCCGCTTCGGAGCAGGGGATAGAGCCGATCCGATTCGATTTCCGTGCACACCTCTTGGACGTCGATGTGCCCTACGTCGGCCAGGTTTTTGATGGTCGTCGTGCCGTCGGCCGTCGATTCCAGTTCGCGGACCCAGTAGCAGGCGTTGAGCCCACCGCTGTTGACGCCCTCGTAGGCGGTGTAGTCGCTTTGGCCGACGACGCGACACAGACCATCGATGACGTCGGCCCCGGCCACCAGCCAGGGCGAGGCGTCGTGGTCGGGATCGACGGGCCGGGCGGCCTGGTCGACGGGACTCATCAACTCGCGGGCCGTCGACTGCGGTGCATCGCGGCGGGGCTCGGAGCCGGAGCGCGTCCAGCGGCGGTAGGGCACCGGAAAGTCGACGGGCCGGTCGCCTTTGGTCAGTGCCAGAAGCGCGGTCTGGGTTGACGCGTTGTCAAAGGGCTGAAAGCCGGTGAAGTCGTGGACGATGGTCGGTCGAAGATAGACGGTCTGGCCGTCGGATTGGTAGCGAAAACGCCGGAATCCGTCGCCGGCGCCGCGGGACTGGAAGACGGACTGGGTGATGAGAAAGCCCAGCGTGCCGCCAGGTCTCAAATATTCGTCGACGCAGGCGTAGACGAAGAGCATGGAGAGGTCTTTTTTGCCGCCGCCCATGCGCCCGCCGCTGCCGTCGAGGGAAAATAGACCGTAGGATTGCCACAGCGGTTTGAGTTCGTCGCGCCGCGACTTCGGGAGGTATTCCCAGTGGACCCAGGGCGGGTTGCCGGCGATGATGTCGACGGGCTCGATATCGGGTCGATTGCGCGGCTGGGCAAAGAGGTCGACGGTGCCGGCGGCCGGAAGGGAGTCGCAGCAATACACGGAGACATCGAAGGTCGACAATGCGTCGATCCCATCGCCCAGGGCGAGGACGATATTGACCCGGGCGGCCAAAACGGCCAAGGGATTGATGTCGAAGCCAATGATATTGTCGACCAGATCGGCGGCGATGGCGTTTTGAGCGCTGTCGGAGTCGCCTGCGCGACGCCGGGCGCGGCGAATCGCTTCCACCAGAAACGTGCCGGAACCACAGGCCGGATCGAGTAGACGCCGGCCGGGCCTACCGGTGTAGCCCGCTTCATCGAGCGTCCATTCGGCGAGCCAGCGCGGTGTGTAGTACTCGCCCAGATCGTGGCGGACGTCGGTGGGGATTAGCGACTGGTATAGCGGTTTGAAGACGTCGGTTTCGGTGCCACCGTCGGGCAGCTGGTAGCGGCCTGCGGCATCGAGTAGAGAGCCGGTGATCGGGGCGTAACGAGACGTCCAGCAGTCGGCGTGCCATCCAAATATATCGCCGTCCAGAAGGTTGACAGGTCCGGCGGCTTCCCAGGTCGCATTGTCTTCGATGAGCCGCAGCACTTCGATGGGGTCGTCGGTGGCATCCCAGTCCAGAATGTGGAGTGCTCGAGCGGCGATCAATTTGACGACCACAGCAAAGTAGGTGTGGACGGCGACGAGCAGTTCCATTCCCGCCGGTGTGTCGAGATCGAAGTGGTTCGCCAAGGCGTCGGACCACTGTGGATCGTCGAGGGCCGCCGGGCCGTAGACATCGGCAACAGTGGTCTTCCACGTCGACAGTGCGGCCTTTGCCTTCGGTGTGTCGGAGTTGAGGAGCTCGTGAAGTGTGCCAATGACCTTTGATGCCGGCGACGTTTGGTCGGCGCGGTTTCGGGGGCCGAAGTCCGCTTCGATCTGCTCTGGTAGCGATAGGTCGCGGCGCGAGTCGGTGGATGTGCGGTGGTCGATGTCGGTCATAGAAGGTGAGGAACGCGTCACGAAGCGGGTAGGTACCTAC
>CAYUPT010000375.1:0-4664 GCA_964446725.1 uncultured Bradymonadales bacterium
TCCGGTGCCCCCCTGAACGGTTGTGGCGGGCTCGTTCCGCCACAACGGAGTGCCACTAATCGTCGAGGCGTTGGATGCGCTCGTCGTCGGGGGGAGCGATGGGGGAGTGGCGCTCGACGTACGCCGCCAGAGCATCGAGATCGACCATTCCGCCGGTGCGGTCGGTGCCGTCGGTAAAGACGGTGAATCCGTCGCCGCCATCGGCCATGAAGTTATTGACGGTGACCCGGTATTCGGCATCTCGTTGGAGGGGCTCGCCGCCGAGTGTGATGGAGTCGAAGTCGACGCGCTCGCCGAGCGGTGCCTCCGGGTTGTAGGCGTAGCCAAAGCCGGCGGAGACGGCCAGCAGGTGGTCGCGACCCTCGTCGGACCATTGCTGTTCGAGGACGTCGTGGATCTGCTGGCCGGTGAGCGTCATGGTGATCAGCAGATTGGCGAAGGGCTGTACGGTGTGGAGTTGTTCGAAGGTCACGACACCGGGTTCGCCGGCGTCATACGGAATTTCGTCGCGGACGCCGCCGGGGTTCATCATCGCCAGGTCGGCGCCGGCTTCGTCGGCCGTCGCCTCGAGCTGGGCGTCGGCGATGAGTCGTCCCATCGGCGAGGTGCCGGCCTGGCTTCGCTCGCCGCGCGACAGGTCTTCGGTGATTTCGCCGACTTTTCGCTGTGCTTCGTCTTCGGCGAGGGCGGCGTATTCGTCGACCAGGGAGGCGACTTCGGGATCGGGCTCGACGTCATCGGTCACCGGGTGCTGGCGGGCGCTGGAGTCGAGCAATTCGCGGGTTGCGCCGTCAAAGGTGAGGTCGATGGTCGTCAGGATCTGTCCGGAGTGAGCGGCCTGGGTGACCAGTGTGTCGTTGAAATGACAGACGTAGGGCACGTGGCTGTGACCGCTGACGATGACCGACACTTCGTCGGGAACGTCTTCGGCGATGTCGACGATTCGACCTTCGACGCCGTCGCATTCGTTGATATCGCCGCTCTGCTTGCCGGAGCCGTGGTGGAGGACGACGACGACGGTGTCGACGCCTTCTTCGTTGAGTTCCGGGAGGTAGCGCTCGATGGTTTCGATTTCGTTGTCGAAGGTCACGTCCTCGATGGCCGAGGGGACGACGACTTCCGGCGTATCCTCCAGGGTCATGCCGAGATATCCGATTTTGACGCCGTTGTACTCGCGGATCGAGTAGGGGGGCAAAATGGTCTCATCGGTGTCATTGTAGCGGACGTTGGCCGCCAGATAATCGAATTGTACGCCGTCGTAGTGGTAGCCGTCGCGACAGCCCTCATCGGGATGGCAGCCGCCGTCGACGATGCGCAGCAATTCGTCGACGCCCTGATCAAATTCGTGATTGCCGACGCCGGCGATGTCGAGGCCGATGAGGTTCATGGCCAGGATCGTGGGCTCATCGTGGAACAGCGCCGAGATCAGCGGAGAGGCGCCGATGAGATCGCCGGCGTGGACAAATGTCGTGTGTTCCGACTCCTCCCGGAGTTGTTCGACGTGGGTTGCCAGGTAGGCCAGGCCGCCGACTTCGACGGATTGCCCGTCGACCGAGACCTCTCCGTTGGGCCCCTGGAGCGCACCGTGAATGTCATTGGCGCCCAGAATTCGGACCTCCACTGGTTCGTCGTCGGCAGGTGGCGACGAGGCGTCGTCGGCGACCTGCGGTGAGGCACAGGAGATGGCGAAGGCAGCGGCAAAAAGCCAGGCGGTAAACTTCGGATTCCACTTCATCGGGACCTCCGTAGGGGGATGTTGTCACAGCATGCACCGGAAATGCGTCGGCGCAAGGTGTAACGCATCGGTCTGGCGGTGACAAATCGGGGGCCGGTTGGGGGCGTCGAATCGGGGGACTTACAGCAGGTCGAAGAGCATCTGGCGCGAGGTCAGTGGACGTTCGACCAGTTGTTCGATGGCATTATCCAAGACCCGTCCGGCCTGGGCGATAGCGGCGTCGAGGTTGCGGTCGGGAAGGGGGCGTTCGGGGTCTTGAAGATGGCGTAGTACGGCCAGGGTTTCGTCGGTGATGATGCCGACGGCGTCGCCGCGGTGGCGGCAGTCGGCACACAGCAGTCCCTCGCCGCGGCGGCTGAGCCGAAGTTTCTCCATCGTCTGCGGGCTCGCCCCACAGCGGCTGCAGTGCGCGATCGACGGCGCCAGACCGTAGAGTTGGAGCAACTGATACTCGAATTGGTGGACGAGCCGAAGAATGTCGCTCGACTGCTGACAGTCGGGAAGATGGCGGTAGAAGCGGCGCAACAACTCGAATATGGGACCGGCGTCGACGCCCTCGCGCCAAGTCTCGCGGGTCAATTCCGTGGCGTAACTGGCGGCGGTAATCGTCTCGATGCGCTCGTCGATGCCCGGGTAGTCCTCGGTGACCTCCAATTCCTCGAGTTTGTACAGGTCTCCGGACTTGGGGGGGCTGATGGTGGCTTCGACGACGCGCAGCGGCTCCAGACTTCCCGAGAAGCGCTTTTTGCTCGAGCGGGCGCCGTGGGCGATGGCGGCGATGCGGCCGGTGTCGCGTCCCAGAAGGTGGGCGATGACGTGGTAGTCCCCGTAGTTGACGGTGCGCAAAATGAAGGCCGGGGTCTGGCGTCGTCCCATCGGTGAACTATGCCTTCGGTGCGTGTTTGTCGATGAGTTGTCCAACCCCGGGAAGAGCTTCGCGGACGTGGGTTTCGGCCTGGCCGCGCAGCTTGGAGTAGGCCTTTTTCAGTGTCTTTTGGTCCGATTTTTCGGCCCGGCGATCGGTGATCCCCAGTAGATCATCGGCGGCTTGAGCGTCGTGGGCATCGAGATAGCTCTCGAAGTCGTCGACACCGTCGTCTTCCAGAAATTCCTGATACAGCGGATCCAACGCCTGGGTGAAATCGTCGAGAAGATTGTCGATGGCCTCGTTTATCATATTGGGCTTGAGGCGTTTGACGGCCGCGTAACCGCCCTTGAGGGCCATCCCAGAGAGTCCGGATTTGGACTGGACTTCGCTGTCGATGAGCCGTGCAGTGTCGTCGATAACGACCTGTCGATCCACTTCTTCGAGGCGTTCGGTCAGTGTGGTCATAGTATCCCGTGGTCTGCGTGCATGAGCGTTGTCTATTCGGTGTTCGTATCGGGCCGTATGTCATTCGGCGAGGGTACGGTAATGCCCCTGTACGTCAGTGCAAGGACGGCGGGGAGGCCGGTTGGGCCACGAACGGCGTATCGGCCGAACGGGCGTCGTCAGCGACGCCGCCGGGCCACTTCGAAGGGCCGGGCAGAGGCCGGGTTGGGAGGACTCAAAAACGGCCGCTCAATGCCGCTCCCGTGGTGTCGATGCCGACCACCGGCGTCAGCCTGAGCCGCGCTGTCGGCTCGTCGACTCCGGAACTTCGATTCGACCACAACAGGAAACCTCCGGTGGCACTCAAAAGGGCACTGCCGGCGGCCAGTCCAATCGCCAGGCGGCGATGGTTCGTCAGGGCCTGCAGATCGGCGTCGCGGCTGTGATCACCATCGCTGTAGATCTGACGGCGTCCGTCGACGGTCCGCGAGTTTTCGAGCCGGTCGACGGTATCACTGATGAGGACTCCAGAGCCCACCACCAGGGCTGCCGTAAACGATGCGCCGCCGGTGCCGATAAGCGTCCATGCCAGGGGATTGCCTCCGGCGTCATCGCCGGGGTCGGGCAGGCCAACGGTATCGGCGCCATCTTCGCTGTCGGCCGTCCGGCGGGCGTCGCGGGCCTGGCGCAAATCAGCGCGGACCTCGTCGATATCATCGATCATCTCCGAGGCGCGAAGTCGATCGTCGTATCTATCGATCAACTCCAGAGCCCGGGCGTAGTCGCCGGCGCCCTGAAGAGCGAGAATCTGGTTGTAGCGATAAATGATGTTGTCGTCGTGCTCCCAGGCCAAGCCCAGCAATTCGGCGGCGCGGTCGTAATTGCCGTCGGCGTACGCCCCGCGGGCCTCTTCGTAGTAATCGAGGGCGGCCTGCGTGGTGGCCTGTCCGTCAATTTCGGGGGCCGGCTCCTCGTCTGCCGCTGCCGTGGAGGCGATGGAGAGCGCGGCGATAAGCGAAATGAAAATAGATAAAATTCTTCGATAGCGATTCATTATCGACCGGGGCAAGATCCAGAATGTGAATTTAATGGCCTATCGATATTATTAGCACGATGACCGGTTGTGGCCAATAGCTGCATCGAAAAAGTACCGAGTCATTGCAGCTTCGTGTGTAGCGCAAATCGGTAGCGCCGGTATCGTTCGGTCGGTACCGGCGTGTGGATTTTATTAATATTTCAAGGAGATGGACGACGCCAGCGAACGGTAGAGCCCACAATTGATAATGGAGCACTTGTTCAGTGCTGTGGTGATGTGATTTTTTCGGAGCACGACACAGGGCTGCGCTGCCGAGCCCGGCGACGTCAAAATTTCGCAGCGACGTCGGCGAATTCGTTCTCTTCGGCCCCTCCGGCCTCCGCCCCGTGCTGTTTTGGGGCGACGTGTCGAATTGTCGGGACATGGCGCGCCCTGTGGCGGCTGTCCTCGGGATGTATTCCGTCGAGTCCAGACTGCAAATCTCGACCCTTTGTTGCCGACCCGATGTGGGTCGTCGTCTCATATTGTGACCCCTGTTAGGGGGCGGGTTTTTTAGCGCCCATGCAGGTGGCCGATCACCA
>CAYUPT010000376.1:0-4657 GCA_964446725.1 uncultured Bradymonadales bacterium
ATCCAGAAGCTGCGAAAATTCGCGCTCGTCGATCCCCACTACTACATCCTGGAATTGATCCAGTCCGCCGTCGCCAACGGGGCGACCTATATCGATATCAAGTGCGGCAGTGACGGGATGGCGCTGTCGTATATCGGCGGCCACTTTACGGAGAATGCGCTGGCCCAGCTCTTCGACTTTCTATTTGCTTCCGAAGACGATGTGGAGCACGGACCGCTGCGCCAGCTGGCGCTGGGGGTTAACGCCCTGATGCTGTTTGACCCCGAAGAGATCGTGGTCGAAACGGGCAACGGAACCCTGCCGGGAACCAGCCGGATCGCCATTCGCGGCGGCGAGGATACCGTCGAAGTCGGCCGGCCCGACAAGGCGTTGGAGGGGACGTTTATTCGCGCCAACGGTCTGGACCGCAAGGCGATGAAAAAGCGCAGCTCGCTGGACAGTCACGGCGGCAAGCCCCGGGAGTATACGGCCGTCGAAGATCGATGCCTCGTCGCTCCGGTACCGATTCTATTTAATCAGGACCCGGTCTTTGGCTACTCCAGCCAGCGGACGCCGAAATCGCTCTTTGGATTTCACAAAACCGTCTCCTTTGACGAGGGCGACCTGTACGGAACGATCGGCATTGCCCGGCGCCACTCGGGGTCGGTATTTCGCCTGTTGACCCACGGGGTGTGGATCGAATCGACACGCCACGAATTCCCGGGCAAGGGCGACTCGCCGGTGACCAACCTCGGCGGTGTCGTGACCTTCGACCGGCTGCGCAAGACTGCCGACCACAGTGCCATTGTCGAGGATGAGCGCTACCAGGAGATGTGGCTTCGGCTTCGGCCCTACGTCAATAAATTGGTCGCCGGCGACATCGACAATGTCGGCTACGACGTCTGGACGCTGGACGGACAACATCTGGAGAATCGAGAATTGCTCGATATTCTTCGAGGTTCCGACAGCGTCGTACTGATTCCGGAGGATGCCGTCGACGACGAGCAATACGCCGAGTCGGCCCGAAAAATTGGAGAGTCCCTGGCGATGCCGGTCCTGGGAGTCTCCGCCGAAGACCGGGAAGTCGTGGAGACACTGGGCGGTCGCGATGTCGATTTCGTGACGCCCGATCTGGACGACGAGCGGGAATTGCATTTTTATACTGGCAACGAGGCGCCATTGCCGTCTCGCCCCTGGCTTATCGCCCCCGTCGAACTCGGCTCGTCGTCGCTTGTCGACGTCGCCAAACGGCTGCCCGCCCCGCAGGCTTCGGTGCCCATCCAGCCGAGATTGTCGGATGACACCGTCCTCGACGAGGTCTCGACGGGGGCGCTTCGCAAGGCGGCCTGGATTCTCGGCGAGTCGCCCTCCAAGGGCCAACCCCTGGATGAGTGGAAAAGCAAACACCTCGATACGCGCAGCGAGAGCATCAGTGCTGCGGTCTATACCCCGGAGACCCGAAGCGGCGACGACTACGGTATCAACGTCGAGGTGCGCAATGCGGGCCGCGTCGTCTGGAAGGGCAATCTGGAAGCCGTCGCCCCCGGTCAGGTGCTCATCATTGAAGTCGCCGATATGGCACCGCGGCGGTTGTGGAATCCGCCGGCCGGCGGCGACAAACCGGTCGCCGAGATGTTGGCGTCGGCCGTCGTCGACAGCCATCTCAACGCCCTGGAGGACGCCGCCGATCGCGGGCTCCAGGCCGCGCTGCGCGCCGATGTCGGGCCCAATACCAATGCCGCTCGACTGACGCTGTCGTCGCTGGTCCATCGCGTCGTCAAACGGATCACCAGCGACGGCGGGCAGACCGGCGTCCGGTTTTCGGTCGTCGACCCCGATCTGGACGTCGAGATTCTCGAGATTCCCATTCTGCGGACGCTCTCCGGAAATGATGTCTCGCTTCGCGATCTGGAGCGGATGCTCGGCGATTGTCACGGCCTGGTCTACGCGGTGCGCGCCGACATTGCGGCGGACCTGGAAGAGTTGGACAGAGATCGCATTTTGGTCGTCGATGAAGTGGTCGAACGGCTGCTGGTCGCCCTGGTGGGGCCGACGGCGTACGTCCGCGTCGACGAACGGGATGTCGTCGTGGAGTACGGGCAATTTCAATGTCGAGACATTGCCGTCGGATTGCGCGACTACCCGCAGTTTCCGCTGCTCGTCGAGGGCGGCGATGTGGAATCGCTCGACGACAAGAAACGCCGCGATGTGATCAATATGCTGGTCAGCAAATTGGTGGACGTCGCCGAGTCCGATGCCCCGGATGCGGAGGCCCAGGAGTTGCGCCGCCACGCCTGGCGCCATCTTCAGTGGTTTGCCGCCCACCGCAGTGATTACGCGGTCGCCGAAGCGGCCGGAGAGCAGGTCGACGAGCTCCCATTATTTGCCCTGTCACAGCAACGGACCTGCGGGTTCGGTGATATTCGACGGGCCATCGAAGATCGGGGCACCGTCGAGATGCTCGATGGATGGGCGATGGGCGCCGGAGAGCAGTCGTTTCTGGACGCTGTCGACCGCCAGATCGCGTCGTACGACGACGTCGACGGCGACTTCATCCTCGATATGAATCCCTTCGTGCTCCATCTGCTCGGCGGGGTCGTCCAGGGCACGGCGGATTACCATCTATCGCAGCAAGAAATCGATGCCCTGGACCGCCGCCACGGCGATCGAGACGCGATGTTGGAGTCGGTGGACGTCGACAACGATTACGCCCGCGGCACCATGGGAATTCCCCAAAACCCCGTCGATAATCCGGCGATCGTTGTCTTTAGCGGTACCACCCAGCAGGCCGTATTGCGCCAAGATCTGGGACAGCAATTCGGGGTCATCGGCAAGGTCCGGCTCCGTCAGGGAATCGACGTCGACGACGTAGAGGGCATGCTCGCCGATATCGCTCGCGATGTCCTGTCGCATCTGTTGGCCCGGCTTCCCGGACTGGCCTCTGGCGACGACGCCGACCGCTACAACCGGGCTCTTTCAGCGCTTCTGGAGTACGCCTCCAATCAGGTGCAACTGGTTGGTCGCCGGGATCTGACCGTCGACAGCGAAGTCCGAGACGTATTGGCCCGCGAGATCCTCAATGTCCCGCTCTTTCCGGGACCCGACGGACTTCCAACCAGTGCCATGGCGCTGTATCGCGATTTTCAAGATCAGGTCGGTACGGCGCTGGCCCGACGTCAGGACGTTCAGTACCGACCTCGGATCGCCGACGACCAATGTCCGCCGGCGCTTATGGAGTGGCTCGACAGCGAGATGACCGTCGAGCATATTCACCGGCCGGGTCATACCGCCGAGTTGCAGGCCATCGAGTCCGGGCCCGGAGCGGATGCGGATCCGACGATTCGCTGTGCGACCCGGACGTTGGAGTACTGGATCAATGCCCTGCACCCGGATATGGAACCCGGCGATGATTGTCGGCTGCACATCGAGGTCGCCGCCGATGGCGATTACTTCGACGGCGAAAAAGGCGACGAGTACTGTCACCTCGTTGTGCAGTCCAGCGATCCCAATCGGCCGCTACTGTGCATCAATCCCGACCACTGGATGACGCGGTGGATGATGGGGAGCGGCGACGACTCCGAGCGAAGCATCGCCTGGGCGATTCTGGGGGCCTGCTCCCGGATCAATCGCGTCCTCGACGAGGTGACCAACGAACACGAGCTGATCTGTCAGCGCCGCGTCGCCGAAGCACTGCGCGATGGGCGCCTGGCGATGATTCGCTCCGAAACCAACGGAGAGCGACCGTGAACGACACTCCTTTGAGACTCGATGACGCCGCCGTCCACAGCGAAAAGCGCGACAGCCAGCGGGTGTCGGTCAACCAGGAATTCGCCTGTATCGACGAGTATATCTCGGAGTACGTCAGCAGTATATCGCTGGACGGGGTCTTTATTCGCTCCAAGAACCCGCTTCCCGTCGGTACCCGGGTGAGCCTGGAATTTTCGGTGATTGTCGACGACATCGAGACCGTGGAGGGCGAAGGGGAGGTCGTTCGCGTCGAGCGCGATTGTGAATACCCGGGCATGGGAGTGGCTTTTACCCGTCTTACTGCGCAGAGTAAGGAACTTATCGACCGGGTCATCGAGCGGCACGCACCGGATACCCGGCGAACCGGCCGCGACGGGTAGCTGGTGTGCATCGGAATTGGAGCATTGATGCGGCGACGCCAATAGGTGCAGGCGATCAGCGCGTCGGGCGGATGCGAAGTACGCCAAATTCATCGATGGACGCCACCACAGAGCCCTGTGCGGCAGTGGTCAACAGGTCGATGGAGCGCTCTCGATAGCGGTCGACGACATCGGAGTGGGGATGACCGAATTGATTGTGGCGTCCGGCAGAGGCGATGGCGGCGGCCGGCCGGAAGTGATCGAGAAAGGCGGGGCTGCTCGACGTATTCGAGCCGTGATGCGGGGCCTTTACGAGAGCGGCGGGCTCGGAAAACCGATCGACGAGCCAGGCCTCGCCGTCGGCCTCCACATCACCGGCCAGAAGGACACCGGCGGAGGCGTAGGATAGACGGATCACCAGACTTCGATCGTTGTCGCTTGCCCCGCGGATATCGGGTCGCCAAATGTGGATATCGACGTCGTCGGTGGCGATGATGCGGTGCCCGTCGACGCCGTGGATTTCGGCGCCGGCGTCGGCCATCTCGCGGCGCAGTCGGCCGACATGTCGGTGA
>CAYUPT010000377.1:0-4635 GCA_964446725.1 uncultured Bradymonadales bacterium
CTGCGCAACTTGAACTTCTGAGCCGTATTGCTGATATAGGTGTTTTCGGCCTCGAAGACCTCGCGGACGACCTGCTTGCGCATGGCCTGCGGAGGGCGTCGTTCGATCCCGAGAAAGTAGCGCTCGTAGCGCTTTTTGAGCGTCTCGATGCGCTGCTCCAATTTCTGGAGCATGGCGTCGATTTCGTTGGCCGATGGTGCGTCGTCGCGCTCCATGGAGCTCCTCGTCGAGTTGGCAGCTGCAGTTGTTGCAGTTAGTGTACCAGCGGGGTTCTTATTTTCAATTGCGGTTTGGCCCGACGGCTAAATCCGGTTTCAACGATCTTCGGACGCAGTATGATGAGATGGATAGCAGTATTGGCAGCGGTGCTACTGTTGGTGGGTAGCGGTTGTGATGGCCCGGAGGACGAATCGGGGGCGTCGCAGCCACAGGTCGAACAGCCTGACAGCGCCACAGATACGCCGGACTACGTCGTTCGAAGCGACCAGTGGCCCGACGACGTCGAGCGCATCGTCTCCATGGCTCCCAATATCACGGAAATGCTATTTGAGTTGGGCCTCGGAGACCGCGTCGTCGCCGTAACCCGCTACTGCGACTGGCCGGGCGACGTCGATGACTTACCGACGATAGGGGGCATGCTCGATCCGGACTTCGAGGCCATACTTGGCGCGGAGCCCGATGTCGTCGTCGGTGCCATGGACGGCGCCGACCACGAAATCGCCGACCGCTTCGATAGCGCCGGCGTCGAATACGGATTTATCGCCATCGACGACTTCGATTCCGTCCAGCGCGGCATTGAGACGCTCGGCGACTGGCTCGACGTCGATGAGCGCGCCGACGCCGTTCTGGAGGCTTTTCGAGAAGGTATGGACGACGCATCGGCGCCGCACACCGGCGATGAGATGACGGCGCTGATGGTCCTCGACCGGGACCCGATTGTGGCCGCCGGGCCCGGTTCGTTTGCCGGCGAATTGCTGGAAGCGGCGGGACTGGCCAATGCCCTCGGCGATGACGTCGATGAGTATCCCATCCTCGACGCCGAGCAGGTCCTGGATGCCGACCCCGCCGTGATTGTGGATATCACCATCGACGTCGACGCCGATGTGGGCCGTCAGTACTGGGAGCGATTCGATACCCTGGAGGCCGTGGACGCCGATCGCGTCATTCACCTCAACGAGCCGGTGATGATGCGGCCCGGACCGAGAATCCCGGAGGCCGTCGAATTGCTCGGCGAGCGCGTCCAGTCACTATGAGCACCTCCGTGGTCAGTGCGCGAAAAATTGGGGCGGTATCGCTGGCGACACTGTCGCTGTGGGCGATTGCCGCCGTTATCGGGCTGACCGTCGGCAGCACCGAACTCGGCGGCGTGGATCTGATCACACGACTCATTTGCGGCGAATTGACGTCCACCGAGTCCGGCATCATCGTCCACGCCCGCCTGCCGAGGGTCGTCTTTGCCGGGCTCGTCGGCGCCGCACTCGCCGTCGGCGGGGCGGTCTTTCAGGCCGTGCTCCGAAATCCACTGGCCGATCCCTACATTCTCGGCATCTCCGGCGGCGCAGCGCTGGGTGGAACACTGGTACTGGTGGTGGGAACGGTGACCGTGGGCTTTGTGGCCGTCGGAACACCGATCGGGGCGTTTGTGGGCGCCATGGCGGCGCTGGGTGTGATCTTCGGCGTCGAGCGGTGGACACCCGGCGGCCGGGGATCGACGTACGTCCTGTTGCTGACCGGCGTCATTGTCAATGCCTTTGCGGCCTCGCTGATCATGTTCTTGCAAAGCGTGGTGACCGCTCGCAAGGCCCAGGAAATTCTATTCTACCTTATGGGAGCGCTGGCCGTTGAGGGGACGTCGTCGACGGTGATGATCGCCGTGGCCGTACTGATGGCGGTCTGCATCGGGATCATCTACAGCTACGCCGTCGACCTCAACGTGGTATCTCTGGGCGACGAGCAGGCCGCCTATCTGGGCGTGGAAGTGGGCCGCGTTCGCCGAATCACTGTCGTGGTCTCCAGCCTGGCGGTGGCCGTGGCCGTCGCGTTTTCCGGGATCATCGGTTTTGTGGGACTCGTGGTACCCCACGCCATTCGCCTCGTCGTCGGCCCCGACCACCGGGTGCTGATTCCGGCCTGCGCCTTTGGCGGCGCCGCATTTTTGACGATCGCCGACGTGTTGGCCCGAGGTGGATTCGGGCTGCTCGGCACCACACTTCCCGTCGGGGTCCTGACGTCGATGATCGGGGCGCCACTATTTCTGTACTTTTTGTGGCGCTCGTTTCAGCGCACAGAGAGGTGGTGATGAGCGCGCTTGTCGAGGCCACAGATATCTCCGTTTCCTTTGGCGATACGCCGGTTCTCGAAACGGTCAGCCTGGCCGTCAATGCCGGTGAGGCCGTCGGTGTCGTGGGACCCAACGGTGCCGGGAAGACGACGTTGCTCAAGGTCCTCACCGGTGTGCTGACGCCTGACGCAGGTCATGTCACCGTTCAGGGAGAGGGGTTGGAAACGTTGAGCCGGCGCGACGTGGCCCGGCGGATGGCCGTCGTTCCCCAGACGACGCCCCAGGTCTTCGACTACTCGGTGCTGGAGTTTGTATTGATGGGCGGTTTCGCCCGCTCGCGGGACTTCGTGCCCAGTGGGCGGCAGCTGCAGCAGGCGACGGCGGCGCTCGAGGAAATGGCGATCTCGGATTTGGCGACTCGGCCCGTATCGCGCGTCAGTGGCGGGGAGCTGCAGCGGGCGCTGTTGGCCCAGGCCATGGTCGCCGACGCCCCACTGTGGTTGCTCGACGAACCGACGGCGAGCCTCGACGTCCGGCACCGTTCGCGCGTTCTGAGGACGGTGCGACGGCACACCGACGGCGGCGCCGGTGCCATCGCCGTGTTGCACGACCTGGAGTTGGTCCATCGTTTTTTCGACCGCGTCATCGCTCTGGCCGATCGCCGAATCCGTGTCGACGGTCCCCCCGATGAGGTGCTGACACCGGAAGTGGTCTCCGAGATGTACGGCGTCTCCATGCGCCGCGGTCTTGTCGACGGGCAGGTCGTCTGGATTGAAGCTGAATAAAACGCCTACTCGATCAGTCTCGATAACAGGCGCCGAACGACGGAGCCCACACATTTTCGCCGATGACCGAGTTGTCCTCAAAGGATGCGATGATGAATACGACTTCCCTGCGCTGGTTTGCTGCTCTCGTTGCTGTGTCGGTTGTCATCGCCGCCACGTCGGCCTGCGGCGACGACACCTCGTCCGATAGCGTCGAAAATCAGGATCAGAATTTTCAGTACAACGACTTCGACGCGCTCGATGCCTGCCAGATCGACGCCGACTGCTTTGAAGGTGAGTACTGTGCCATCATCGCCGACCCCGAGGGGAGCCTCGAGAAGGCCTGCATTCCCGATAATGACGGCGGTGAACCCGGCGATAGCTGCCAGGACGATGCCGATTGTCGCTCCGAATTATGCCTCGATGACGTCTGCTCGGCGCCCTGTACCGACAGTGAGCAATGCGATGAACTCCAGGTCTGTCAGGAGAGCGAAATCGAAAAGGACGGCGAAGAGGGGACGTTCGACGTCTGTCGAGAGATTCCGGTCACCAGCTGTCAGGCGCCGGTGGACTGTGAATTCGACGATACGACCTGCAATATGCTCCAGACCGACGATGACGACCAGATCGAAGGGGCGGCCTGCGGGATGACCAATCCCGAACAGGCGTCGCTGGGAGCCAGTTGTGTCGACGGCGATGCCTGCGAAAGTGACTTCTGCTGGTCGAGCCATGATGGTTCCACCGGCGAGTGCACCGTATTCTGTCAGGAATCCGACAGAGACTGCGCCGATGGACAGGTCTGTGCGGAGATGACCGCCGGACTCGGTGCCTGTCTGGCCGGCTGCCAGAGCAATCTGGAATGCGATGGCGGCAATGTCTGCCAGTACGCCGTCGATTACGATGACGATTCACTCTATCAGTACTGCGACCACCAGATCGGTGATGGCCAGCCCGGCGATATGTGCCAAGAATCCTCGGAGTGCGACACCGGACTCTGTCTGACCGTGGCGACCTACGAGGTCACCGGCGATAGTTGCTCCACAGATGGCGATTGCGATGACGGGTTCGAGTGCCGATGCGACCCCGACGAGCCCGGTTGTGCCAGTGGCGATGAGCAATGCGTGTCCGTGGAACCGACCGACGAAGAATCCCGCTGCAGCGAGTTGTGTGACATTGCCAACGGGGACGACGACTGCAGCGGCAACGACGAGATGTCGCGCTGTGCAGACGACATCGTCGTCACCTGGGACAACGCCGCCCAAAGCGAATTGATCTCGGCATGCACCACCCCCGTCGATGCCGAAGCTCAGCTGTAACGGCAACAGGCGAGGCCCCGATATGCCTTGTGCTATCGGTGAAATAGCTTTGTGAGCTACAACGGCGACACCACTTATTCTGGATTGTTGGTGCCCCCTGTCCTCAGCGCTGAGAAAGCGCGCTGAGGTTTCTCCCCGACCGGGGAGATGACCTCCGTGCCGTCATGGCGTTTCCCGGTTCCATGGGCCGGATACCGACAACTTACATGGGCCGGATACCGACAACACGGCTGTGCGCAGGATGCCTGGGCTTCCGAGCACCTCGCCGCCGTAG
>CAYUPT010000378.1:0-4603 GCA_964446725.1 uncultured Bradymonadales bacterium
GTCTGTCCGAAGACCAACTCCGTCGTCGCCTTCTCGCGGGCCTGTGTGCCGGCCTCCAGTTGGCGCCGGACTCGGGGAAATTCGGAGAAGACATCGCCCTCTTCGTTGACCTGAACGTCGGCATCGAAGTCGCGGGTTACCTTGTCGCCGGCATCGGAGGAATCGAAGATCTGACCGTCGACGCGCCGTCCTTCGCCGTCTTCGGCGGCCAGATAGATGGCCTCGATAAGCTGGCGGCGCTCGTTTTCGCGGGCCACCTTCTTTTCTTTGAATTTGCGCCGCAACCAGCGCCCGGCGGGAACGGCAAAAAACATGGAGCTAAAGACCAGCGGTACCCAGCCCAGACCGATGGCGATCGGCGAGGTGAGACTGACGGCGCTGCTCAACACGATGCCGCCCATCATCAGGTTAAATCCGTTTAAAATGGTGATCCACCGATTGGTCTTCTTGTCGTTTTTGCCGGTCATCGGCGCCAGCCGAACCGGCCGCTCCCAGATCGGCGCCGGTGGGTCTCCGTCTTCGGCGTCGGCCTCCGAGGTCACCCGCAGCTCATCGAAGGTATAGATCAGCGTGCCGTCGTCGGTGACGTTGACATCCCCCTGAAATCGCATCGCACTGGCGGTCAGCGCGTTTTCTGCGGCCTCCAGACTGGAGCCGGTCCGAAACGCCCAGTCCGCCGCTGTGACCCGTCCGTTGTGATCGCGCACAAATCGGGCAAAGGCCTTTTCGGCGGCCAGCGGATCGCTTTGTTGCTGGGGTCCGAAGACGTAGCGAAAGATCTTTTTGTAGAGCGGTTCGTCGGGCTTTTTCTTCTTTTTGGGGTTTCGAAGTTTGCTCATCAGCCCGCCGCTTCGGCGCCGGCCCATCCGGTGGCCACCCCGTCGCATCCGTCGGCTTCGGCCTCCAGCCCGTCCCATCCGCGACGAGTCGAAGAGACTAAACCAGAAGACCAGTTCCAGAACCCGCAAGATCAGATAAAAGGGCAACAACAACATCTCGCCGGCGCCGTCGGAATCGGAACTGACAGCCGCCGCGATGCCGGCGATGGCAAAGGCGAGCAAAAGCAGGATAAAGGCCACGGTGTAGCCGACGAGCATCACCATGATCAGGCCCTTAAAGCCCAGTGCCAGCACACCCCAGAATTTCTTTTTGAAGTCGTGCCACAGCCGCCCCGGCTGGTGGCCTCGCCGCTCAAAATCGGGGTGGAAGCGATACAGCAGGTTGCCGTCGTCATCGACGTCGAGATGGCTTTTGTAGTGGTGGACCATCTCGCGCAGGACCTGGTCGGTCTCCTCGAGGTTCAGCCCGGTATCGGCGGCCACATCACCGGCCGTCGCCACCCCGTCGCGCCCTTTGAGGCTCTTGAGGATGCGATCTTCGGTTTCAAATTCGGTCAGTTGTTTGCCCATGAATTTACCGGATCCTCAGTCGCGGATCACTGCACAGAAGATTGGAGAGATATAACGGCTACAGGTCGTCGAAACTTCCACTGCGTCCGGCGCCATCGGCGAATTTCCGGGCGCCATCGACGCCCTCGTCGTCGACGACCTGTTGTCCGGCGGCAAATTCTTCGCGCAATGCCCGGGCCTCGTCGCGCGACCACTGGCGATAGGCCGAACGGCGGTCACTTCGAAGACACTGCTGGGGAAATTCGGCGATCGTCGCCGCCAGCTCTTCGGCTCGTCGACGCGCATCGCCGCGGTCGACGACGCGGTTACAAAGCCCGATATCGAGTGCCTCGTCGGCGTCGACGGGACGGCCGGTCAGGATCATATCCATCGCCCGCCCCATGCCGATCATTCGCGGCAGGCGCACCGTCCCGCCGTCGATCAGTGGAACGCCCCAGCGCCGGCAGAACACGCCGAATACCGCATCGGCCGCCGCCACCCGCAGATCGCACCACAGCGCAAGCTCCAGGCCACCGGCCACGGCGTGGCCCTCGATGGCGGCGATCACCGGCTTTGAAAGCTCCATGCGCGTCGGCCCCATCGGGCCGTCGCCTTCGGGCTCCAGGCGATTGGGCTCCCCGTCGGCAATCGCCTCCAGATCGGCGCCGGCACAAAAGGTCCCACCGGCGCCCCACAATACGGCGGCGTGGGCGCTGTCATCGGCCTCAAACGTCCGGAACGCCTCCGCCAGCTGGGATGCCGTGGTCCGGTCGACGGCGTTCTTCTTTGCCCGTCGGTCCAACACAACCGTCCACACCGGTCCATCGCGTTCGATATCGACGGTCATGACATTGTCCTTCTTCGCTGCACCATCGACACTGCCGTCTGCAACGCATAGGTCATCGATCCGGCGTCGGCGACGCCCTGTCCGGCGATGTCGTAGGCCGTGCCGTGGTCGACGGAGGTGCGAATGACGGGAAGGCCCAGCGTGATATTGGCGGACTGACCGAAGTGCAGCAATTTCAGCGGAATCAGCCCCTGGTCGTGATACATACAGATGACGGCATCGAAGGGGGCGTTGTCTCGAAACTTCGCAAATAAGGTATCCGCCGGAAACGGACCTTCAACCGACACACCGCGCGACTCCCATCGATCCTCAAGAGCGTCGATCGCCGGTTCGATGACCTCGATTTCGTCGAGCCCCATATGCCCCTGTTCGCCGGCGTGGGGATTGAGCCCGCAGACGGCGACCGAGGGCTCATCGATGCCGAATCGCTCCATCAGTGAGCGAATGGTGATATCGGCCGTCGTCTCAATATCCCGCCCGGTCAGCGCGTCGGCGACGGCATCGACGGCAATATGGGTGGTCACGAGACTGACGCGCAGTTTCGGGCCGCCGAGCATCATGACCGGGTCGTCGAAGCCAAAAAATTCCGCCAGTTGTTCGGTGTGACCGACCACCGGCTCGTCGATGGCCGCAAAGAGCGCCTTATTCCAGGGAGCAGTGACAATGGCGTCGATGTCGCCGGCGTCGACGGCCTCCATCGCCCGCCGCAGTGCCCGCTTCTGGGCGATGGCCGACGGCGCTCCACAGGCTCCAATCGGCCGCTCCTCCCAGCTCATCTCCGGGGTAACCTCTTCGACAGAAATACTCGGCTGACTGAGGACTTCCGCCGAAAGCTCATCGCTGCGAAGCAGTGACTTCTCTTCGTATTCCAGTACGGATTCCACGCCGTAGATGATGACGTCCAATCCGGAGCGCTCCATCTCTTCCAGGCCCTTGAGCACCACCTCCGCTCCGATCCCGCCGGGGTCGCCCATCGTGACTCCAAGGCGCACCGAGGCCCCCGTGGAATGAGCCGGCGTTGCTGCATCATCGACCATCATCGCATACCCGGCATCTCAAAGAGCGAAGTGAACCTTTCCTGTTCGACCCGGCGCTCAATAACGAATATCGAGAAACGCCCGGGTTCGAAGCGTCTCCAGAAACGACTCCATCTGCTCTTCCATCTGCTGTTCCTGGAGCTGAGCGCGAATTTGCTGGCGGCGCTGCTCGACCTGGGGGTCGGCCCGGTGGTCTCGCTCCAGAACCTCGATAAGGTGGATACCGAATTCCGTCTCCACCGGCTCCGATACCTCACCGACGGCCTGTGCGAAGGCCGCCTCTTCGAAGCTTTCGGCGAGGTCGCCGCGCCCGAAGGTCCCGATATTGCCGCCGTCGCCGGCTCCCGGCCCCTGACTGTAGGTGTCGGCCAATTCACCGAAACTCGCCTCGCCGTCGACGATCTGCTCGCGCAGCTGTTGGGCCTGCTGGCGCGCCTGATGCTCTCCGCCGTCGATCTGGTCGGGGACCAGTAAGATATGGCGGACCTCGATGAATTCCCGGCCCTGATCGGGGTCTCCGAAGCGGTCGCGATAGGCCTCATCGATCTCGGCTTCCGACACCGGCCCGCCGCCGCTGGGGCGCTGCTGCATCATTTGCATCCGGAGCAGATTGTCGCGAATGATGTCCTCGTACTGCTCGTAGTCGATGCCGTACTGGGCGATGGCCTGCTGGAATTGCTGGGGCGTCATCCCCTGTTGCTGGGCCGTCATCTGGATCCACTCGTCGATCTGGGCCTGGGCGACTTCAACGCCCATCTCCCGGGCTTCCTGTTCGACGAGAATACTGTCGATTTTATCGTCGAGCACATCTTCCAGGATCTGCTCGCGCCGCTCGTCGTCTTCCAATACCCGCGGATCCTGACCGTACTGGACGAGATAGGGCAGTGCCGCCTCTTCGAGTTCGTACAGCGTGATGATCTCGTCGTTGACCTGGGCGACGATGCGGTCGACGACGTTATCCGACGCCATTGCCGTCGCTCCAAATACGAACGTCACTGCAACAAGCGCCGCCAATGCGGCGGCAATGCGCGTCCCAATGCCGGTCTTAGAACTCGTCATAATACTCTCCGTTCGACAACTCACTGCTGCTCGAATGTCCCGATGTCGTCATCTCCAACGCGCGGCAACTCGCCGAGCGGAGGCGGTGCCGAGGCATCGGGAGGCGTAACATCGTCAAAGCGCTCTTCGAAGCGCTCTATCTGTGCATCCTGTGACAGATTGTCGACCCAGTCGCCTCGAACCTGTCGGCGTCGCTCGTCGTAGATGCGCTCCGTGATCTCCTGCTCCAATTCCTCGATATCGGGGTGAGGCGACTCATCGACATCGATGAC
>CAYUPT010000379.1:0-1242 GCA_964446725.1 uncultured Bradymonadales bacterium
CCGTCGTTGATGAAAGCGCCGACGAAGAGACCGATACCGACGACGCCACCGACACCTCTTCGGACGTCGAAGAACAGGTGGACCAACAACCGGAATCGACATCCGACGATGTCGATAAAGAACCGTCGTCGAAACAGGACGAATCCGACGAAATTGCCGAAGAGACCTTCGAGCAATACCGCCAGGACTTCACGGTCAAAGAACTGCGCGAAAAACTGCGCAGCCGCGACCTTCAGGTCAGCGGAACGAAGGATGAACTCATCGAGCGACTCCTTCACGCCGAAATGGCCACCACGGCCTGACGACTCGTTGTGGATTCAAATGCCGACGGCGGCCCTACCCGCCGTCGGCGTGGTACCGTCCGGCGAATTTCTTAGCTCTGGAGTATTCTGCGGTGGACCACAGCGCCCATCTGACCGCCACTGACGGCACCCGGCTTTGGTACGGCACCGTCGGCGACGGCCCTCCCCTCGTACTGTGTGACGGCCTGGCCTGCGACGGCTTTATCTGGTCGTATATCATCGACTACTTCGTCGACGACTTCACCATTGTCCGTTGGCATTACCGTGGTCACGGAGCCAGCGACGTTCCGGCCCGCCCGTCGGATGTCACACTCCAGCAATTCTGCGAAGACCTCGATCTGCTCCTCGACGAAGTCGGCGCCGAACAAGCGGTCCTCGCCGGTCACTCGATGGGCGTTCAGATCATCCTGAGCTTCATGGGATACAATCCCGGGCGCATCGGCGGCCTGGTGCCCATCTGCGGAAGCTACAAGCGACCGCTCGACACCTTCCACGGAAGCGATGTGATGCGCCGGGCTCTGCCCTATATCGAGCAATTGTTGCGCGTCGCCCCGGACGTCATCCAGACCGCCTGGGAGACACTACTTCCCCGCCAGTTTTGGTATCGCTTCGCCGTCCAGGCTGCCGAAGTCAACGGGCGACTCCTCCGGCGCGAGGACTTCATCCCCTACCTCGAACACGCCGCCGAGATGGATCTGGACTTCTTTCTGGCTCTGCTGTCGGAGCTGTCGAATCACTCCACCGAGGACCTGCTGCCGGGCATCGACGTTCCCACACTGGTGATCGCCGGTGAAAAAGACACCTTCACACCGCTCTTCCGCTCCACGGAAATGAGCGAGTTGATCCCCAATAGCCAGCTCGTCGTCGTCCCCGGAGGCACCCACGTCGCCCCGCTGGAGATCCCTGATCTCGTCACCGGTGCAATGGCCAAATTCTTCGA
>CAYUPT010000379.1:1342-4602 GCA_964446725.1 uncultured Bradymonadales bacterium
TCGCCCCGCTGGAGATCCCTGATCTCGTCACCGGTGCAATGGCCAAATTCTTCGATGAACACCAACTCCAAAAACTGCCCGCCCTCCCGGCGCGTCGCTGATCGGGCGCTCCCTTCCCCCCCATTACGTCGCGGGCGTAATGCCGCCGGCGCTCCCTTCCCTTTTGCATCAGTGTGTTCGGTGCGCCACCGGCCTCGGTGGCTTGACGCCTCCGGCGTCTATCCCTTTCGGCCTAAACCGTCATCTCCTCGCCGCCGGCGCTCACTTTCCGGCCGACGTCTTATACCAGCCAACCCGTTACTCCAGGGTCATCCGGAGCAATTGCTGGCCGATAAGCACCAGGTCTCCGTGACCGACGGAGCGCTTCTGACGGATTCGGATATAACTTCCGTTACTGCTTCCCAAATCGCGGAAATAGACGGTATCCCCTTCGCGATAGATCTTGGCGTGTTTGCCGGAGACGAATCCGTCGTCCTGAAATAAGACGGTGCCCATCTCGCGACCGATGGTCGCTCCGTCACCGGAGAGCGCAAAGGCCTTGGTCTCCAGTTGTGGCCCGCCGACCAGCGACAGTCGGCCCCAGATGCCCGGATCGGGACTGCCCTGGGCGACGACGTCGTTGCTGGCGTCGACGTCGTCGACGGGATCGACCTTTGAGAAGTCCTGATACTCGATCAACTCCTGGCCGACGCGAAGCATATCGCCGTGTTGCAATTCCACATCGTCGCGAAGCCGCCAGAAGACGCCGTTGACGCTATCGAGGTCATGTAGCTCAAAGCCGCCGCCGGTGTATCGGATTTCGGCGTGGCGGGGCGATAAAAACGGGTCGTCGGCCAGCACCGCAAAATCGCTGTCGCGGCCCAATACCACGCCCTGGTCGGTCAGCGGGATCACAGCCCCTTCGCTGCCGTCGGGCCGAATCACCGTCAATTCCCCGAGTCGCTCCGCGGCGCTACTGTCAGAACTGGTCGCGGGTTGCCCGACCGGCGTATTCGATCGCTCGACCTGATCGGTACCGCGCTGAGACGCTGCTCCGCGAGCTTGCTGCGCCTCCGGTTGCGAATCCGGCTCCGGTGCCGCCTGCTGAGAGGCCTCCGCGAGCGTCCCCCCGCACTGGCCGCAAAACTTAAACCCCGATGGCACGCGACTTCCGCAATGCGGGCAGTCGACCATATCCGATTGCTCATCGTCGGGCTCTGGCTCCGGTGCGCTCAGCTCCGAGCCGCATCCGAGACAGAACTTGAATTCATCTTCGTTTTCTCGACCGCAACTGTCGCAGACAATGACCATGGTCGTTATTCCCGTTGTCCCCGGATATGTCGATATCCGGGATGGATCGTGGCTTCGCTTCGACGTCGTCGTGCGCCCGCCCCTGGCGGACGGCCGAATCGGGCTTCCAGCGTAGGCTGTTGGGTACCAGCAAACGGCGCGCGGCGCAACCGACTACCGCCGCTTGAGCGCCGGCTCGAAGGCCCCTGCGTTGACATCTTCGCAGAGCTCGCGTAGGCGCCTAAGGACACCAAATACTCGCTCCCCACGCCAGGAGGTCATCGATGTCGTCTTCCACGCCCCGGACCGTACTTATTACCGGCGCCGCCGGCTTTCTGGGCCTGCACGTCGCCCGCAAATTCGCCGAACGCGGAGTCGACGAGCTACTGCTGTTGGATATCGCTCCCTTTGCCCGCGGCGAGTATCCCGACGGCTCCTCGTTTATCCAGGGCGATGTTCGCGACACCGATCTCGTCGATCGCATCTGTGGCGATCACGACGTCGACGCCGTCATCCACGGCGCCGCCGCATTGCCGCTGTGGGAGGCCTCGGAAATTTACGACATCAATATCCGCGGCACCCTCAATATCCTGGCGGCCTGCGAGCGACACGGCATCGACCGCATGCTCTTCGTCTCCTCCACGGCCGTCTACGGCGTCCCCGAACGCCACCCGCTGTACGAAGACGACCCACTCGACGGCGTCGGCGCCTACGGCGAATCGAAAATCGAAGCCGAGGATATCTGTCGGAGCTACCGCGACTTCGGACTTTGCGTTCCCATCATCCGACCCAAGACCTTTATCGGTATCGAGCGACTCGGCGTCTTCCAGATTCTGTACGACTGGATCGAAAGCGGGAAGCGAATTCCGATCATCGGCGACGGCACCAATCGCTACCAACTGCTGGAGGTCGAGGATCTCGCCGACGCCATCTGGCTGGCCACCACCGGCCCGCGCGGCGAATCGAATGATACCTTTAATATCGGTGCCACCGATTTCGACACCGTCGCCGACGATGTCGAAGCGGTCTGTGACTACGCCGACACCGGCGCCCGGCCACTTCCCACTCCGGCGCGCCCCGTCAAAATGGCGCTCCGCAACTTCGAGCGACTCGGATTGTCCCCGCTATACGAGTGGGTGTACGGAACGGCCGACACCGACTCCTACGTCGATGTCTCCAAGGCCCAACAAAAGCTGGGATGGACTCCCACTCACAGCAATGCCGAGGCTCTCATTCGCTCCTATCAGTGGTATATCGACAACAAAAACACGATCCAGCAAGGCACCGGAGTTACCCATCGCATCGCCTGGGATCAGGGAATCCTGCGAATTTTCAAGCCCTTTTTGTAGGTCTCCACTCTCGACGCACTCCGGTCTGGAAACTGGCTTTTTACAAGGGGTGTGTTCAGTTTTGCCCCATAACGCGATAGTGTTACACGGAAGCTCGAATTATTATCGCAGGTCGCCCGTCGCATGACCGGTCACCGGCGGATGTCATCTGAGGGAATTGCACCGTGAATTGTTCCATCACTCAGGTCTACAACGTTATTGCCTCAAATTGCTTATGGCGACGATTCCGATCGCAACGCATCGCCTCCATGACGGCACTGACGATGCTCGCCCTTCTGCTGTACGCCTGCGCCTCCGGTCCCGACACCGGGGTTCGAAACGCCTTTGAAGAAGGACAGGTCGGCTCGGTAGCCATCGCCCCCTTCTACTCCAGCAGTAGCTTCGGGATGGACGCCGAAGACTACGGCGACATCACGCAGCAGTACGAGCGCTCCGTCCACGACGCACTGGAAGTTCAGGGGTTTCGCGTCGTCGACTCCGACGGACTTCGCGAACACCTCACCGGGCTTGAGCAATGGGAGCTATTTGAAAACGGCATCAGACTGAGCCAGGCGCTGACCAATTACTTCGAGCCGGCGCCCACCGGCGAGCGCCACCCCATCGAGGTCCGCACACTGCGCGAATTGTCAGCGCAGGGCGCCA
>CAYUPT010000380.1:0-4595 GCA_964446725.1 uncultured Bradymonadales bacterium
GGCGATGGCCGCCTCCCGGTCGTCGGCCCAGGCGACGAGCTTCGAGATCATGGGATCGTATTCCAGGGGCACCTTGGTGCCGGAGTAGACGCCCGAGTCGTCGCGAATGCCCGGTCCCGCCGGGGCATCGATATGCGAGATCAATCCCGGCGACGGGCGAAACTCGTTTTCCGGATCCTCGGCGTAGATGCGGCACTCGACGGCCGCTCCGTTGCGCTGAACATCGTCCTGCTCAAGTGTCAGCGGCTGACCGGCGGCGATGCGAACCTGCCATTTGACGAGGTCGATGCCGGTGATCATCTCCGTGATCGGGTGTTCGACCTGGAGCCGAGTATTCATCTCCAGAAAGTAGAAGTTTTCGTCTTTGTCGAGCAAAAACTCGACAGTTCCCGCGCCCTCGTAGTCCACCGCTTTCGCCGCCTCCACGGCGACCTGGCCCATCTGTTGGCGTGTCGACTCCGACAACACCGGACAGGGCGTCTCCTCAATGATCTTTTGGTGACGGCGCTGGACGGAGCACTCGCGCTCAAAGAGGTGGATGGTGTGCCCGTCGGAATCGGCGAGCACCTGAATTTCGACGTGTTTGGGGTCGACCAGGTATTTTTCGACGTAGACGTCGCCGTTGCCAAAGGCGTTTTCGGCCTCCCGGCGAGCGGCCTGGAAGGCGTTGACGAAGTCGGCGGCCCGGTCGACGCGGCGCATCCCCTTTCCGCCACCTCCGGCAGCGGCCTTGGCGAGCACGGGAAATCCCATCTCCTCGGCAGCCGTAAGCGCCACTGTGGCGTCTTCGACGGCCTCGGGCGTGCCCGGGACCAGCGGCACACCGGCCTCCTCCATCAACTCCCGGGCCCGCGTCTTCTCGCCCATGGCCTCGATGGCATGAGCCGACGGGCCGATAAAGGTAATGTCGCTGTCGGCGAGGGCTTCTGAAAAATCGGCATTTTCGCTCAAAAAGCCGTAGCCGGGGTGGATGGCATCGGCTCCGGTCTGTTCGGCGGCCTCGATGATCTTGTCGATCCGAAGGTAACTGTCGGCACTGGCCGCCGGACCGACACAGACCGCCTCGTCGGCTTCTCGAACGTGCAGCGCCTTTCGATCGGCCTCCGAATACACGGCCACCGTATCAATGCCCATCTCGGCGAGACTGCGCATCACGCGGACTGCGATCTCTCCTCGATTGGCCACCAAAACCTTGTCAAACATCTCGCCTCCTGACCGAATGCGGCATCGCTTGCGACACCGCAACAATTCTCAAAAACCACGGCTTCGGCGGACGTTAACAAAGCCCAACGTTGGGATCTAGTGCTGCCCTTCGAAAAAACGCAAGGGCCTGCGCCGGTGCTCAACGACGTCGGTCCATCAGCCCTGTCTGCCAGGAGCTTATTTGCAACAGGCTGCTAGGTCACCAATTGCGTCATGCCCAGCGCCATCAGTGGCATCACAAAGAACACACCGGCAATATACCCGAATACGTACAGTCGACTGCGCCGGGCATATCCGGCCAGATAGCGCGACATGGCCATCGGCACCGTTCGCAACATCGGAATGCCGATGATAATCGCAATCGCAAGCAGGCTAAATAGCAGGTGGACCAGCGCAATCTGCAGCGCCAGCGGCGCCATCGCACCGGTGACCCCCATTGCTGCGATCAGCGCCGTGACCGTCGTTCCGATATTGCACCCCAGGGTGAAGGGATAGACCTGGCGCAGCGAAAAGACACCGGAACCGGCCATCGGCACGATCAGCGATGTTGTGGTCGTCGACGACTGGACCATCACCGTAATCGTGGCCCCCGCTCCGACGCCCGAGATCGGTCCCCGTCCGACGGCCCCTTCCATGACCGCCCGGGCCCGGCCGACCATCACCCGGTCGAGCAATCGGCTCAGCATGGTCACAACACCGATGATCATGGCGATACCGACGCCGATCAAAAATACGCCATCCCAGATCTCGGGCATCAACCCGCCCAGCGATGTCACGACGCCGATTGCCGGCCCCAGAATAGCCCCCATGACGTCCAGTCCGCCCAGTCCTCCGGCCGCCTCCTGAGCGGGGAGCAACCCCACGAAAAAGTGGGACAACCGCTCCAGGGGCTGAAATAACAGTTCCAGCGGGAACAGTACGGCGACGGCCAAGAAATTGAAGTTGTCGTGGACCGTGGCCGCCGAAAAGGCCCGACCGAATTCATCGGTGTCTCGGATATGCCCCAGACTGACCAGGGTACTGGTCAGCGACGTCCCAATATTGGCCCCCATGATCATGGGAATGGCGATCCCCATTGGAAGCCCACCGGCGACCATTCCGACGATCACCGATGTCACGGTACTCGAGCTCTGCATCGCCGCCGTCGCCACAATGCCGATAATCAGGGCAATGACGGGATTGGAGGCGTACTCAAAGAGCACCTCCGCCCCCTCGGCAGTCGCCAGTCCGAATCCGTCGCCGACGACATTGACGGCCACCAATAATCCGTAGATCAACACGGCGATCAAAACCCATGAACGCCACGATGCTTCCTGTTGTTCGGGCTCGTCTTGTCGCTGGTCACTCTGAGACATCGTCATTCAGACCTCGCCTTTCAGGATACAATCGCATCGCAGCGTCACCGACTCCCACCACCGTCGTTGTTCTGCGAAACACTTCAGCGCCCGGCGTGCATGTGACCGCCCTGACGGGGTTGACCGCACAGTGGCCCTGTCTTCTCCCGATGAGAATCTACAAACACAGCGAAAGGCGCAATCCAATTGCTGTGACGATGATGAAACATCTCCTACAGCGAGCCCGAAAAGACACCAAAACACTATAATACGATCATATCAGCGAAAAATATCGCCGCCTCATGATTTGAGGATTCCCAGAACCAACGGCGCCGGGCCGCCGGGGATCATCTCGATCCCGGGCGGCCCGGCGGTCAATGTTGCAATGCGCTTATACTGCACACGGGACACCGACGAGAGACTCCACGTCAGTCCCGTCGACGGTCCGTCTCGTCAATCCGTCTCAATATCGATCTTTTTCCAGTTGCTGCGGGCCTCCTCGGTCTTGGGCAATTCGATATGGAGTACCCCGTTGCTGAAGTTGGCCGTGATATCGCCGCGCTCCACATTATTCGGCAGCGGGATCCGCCGTCGAAACATCCCGTAGGAGCGCTCGCGGTGCACGTAATTTTCGTCCTCTTGTTCGTCCTCCCGGTGTCGCTCTCCACGGATCATCAGACTGGAGTCGGAGACCGATATTTCGATATCGTCGCCGGTCATGCCCGGAACGTCTGCCGAGACTTCGTAGGCCTCCTCGGTTTCACGCAGATCCAGACGCGGTTCCACCGACATTTGCCCCATCATCGATGGCATATTCGCTGTCGGTACATCATCGAAGAAATCTTGGAATACCCGATCGATGCGCCGGCGCAGATTCATCATCGGCCGCAACATCTCGTCGAGTTCTTCTCGCTGTGCCATCTCCGTTCGTCCATCGCCATTGGAGCGCCGTCGGGTCCATCGTCGAAGTCCATTCATCGCAATTCCTCTCATCATTTACGGGTCAAATTGTGAGTTCGGTGGTATTCGACCGACGACTCTGACAACTTCCCTCGCCCATTTCGCCCGGCTCCAACGGCGTGTCCGAACGACCACTTAATTTAAGGCACGAGTGCGGAGACAGCGGTTCCCGGCGACAAGACAACAGGTCGGTCCGTGGTCGTGATCAATAATCCCGCAATGGCCAATAGCAAGGAGAGGACGGCGTCCCCGCTGGCGCCTCGACACTTGACAGAATACGGCAGCAACGGGTTTACAGATGACAGCAGTCCTGATTGTCTGCATAGTTCAAACGAATACAGGCTGACAGCCAACCCACGATGGCATCGATGCATCGTGGACCGAACGCCGCGATGTCTATTGAGGTATTTATCGTGACCGACTCCAGCAACTGTGACTCCAACGCCCAATCACGGCTCGAAGAGATTTTGCGCACCGTGGCCTCGCTGGCCACCGACTATCTCGATGAGAGTGCCGACCGGAACACCTCGGTGCGGCGCCCCGTCACACCGGCCGATATCCGTTCTGCCATCGAAACCACGGCTTCGGCCAGCGGCCGACCCCTCGATGATTTACTCCAGGAATTCGAGGCCATTTTATCGGCCAGCGTTCGCACCACTCACCCGCGATTTGCCAATCAGTTATTTGTCGGCGCCGATCTGGCGGGCATCGTCGGCGAGTGGCTGACAGCCCTGCTGGATACGACGATGGCCACCTTCGAGATGGCCCCGGTGGCCACGGTACTGGAGCGCGATTTGATCGGCCGGATGTGCGATTTCGCCGGATTCGACAATGGCGAGGGCCTGTTGACGCCGGGGGGAAGCATCTCCAATTTGATGGCCGTGATGGCGGCCCGCAACCGGGCCTATCCGCGCGCTCGCACCGAGGGGATGGCCGGCAAACAGCCGCCGGCGCTATTTGCCTCCGCCGAAAGCCACTATTCGATCTCTCGGGCCGCCAATATTCTGGGGTTGGGCATCAACGCCATCTATCCCGTCGGCGTCGACGACACCGGCCGGATGCGACCGAACGCGCTGCGCAACCGGATCGACGAGGCGA
>CAYUPT010000381.1:0-4593 GCA_964446725.1 uncultured Bradymonadales bacterium
CTGGATTTTGACGGGACGCTGGCCCCGATTGTGGAGCGACCCGGCGATGCTCGACCGCTGGAGGGAATCCCGGAACTCATCGAGCGCATCGGTCGTCATATCCCGGTGGCCGTCATCAGCGGTCGGGGGCTCGATGATGTCAGCGACCGGCTCGGCACCTCCTCGATCTACATCGCCGGAAGTCACGGTATGGAGATTCGCCCACCGCATCAGCCCGCGGAGGCCGAAGAGCGCGTCGAATCGCTGCTGCCGGTGCTCGACGACGAGGAGGCCCGGCTGCGCGATCACTTCGCGGAGGTGTCTGGCATCGAAATTGAGCGCAAGCGCTTTGGCATTGCCATTCACTTTCGGCGTCGGCCCGAAGCTCGAGAAAAGGTGGAGAAGGCCATTGAAAAATCGATCGAAGCGCACCCAGAGTTGAAGATGGGAACCGGCAAAATGGTGCGCGAATTGCAGCCCGATGTCGATGTCGACAAGGGGACGGCATTGCGAATTATTCGCGAGCGCATCGATGCCTCACAGCAATGGGCCCTGTATGTGGGCGACGACAGGACCGACGAAGACGCCTTTGAAGCCGTCGCCGACGATGGCGCCGGGATTCTGGTCGCCGAAGAGCCGCGATCGTCGGCGGCTCGATACTGGTTGAGAGACCCCCGAGAAGTGCGTCAATTTCTGGAGGCCATCGAAGAGTTGCTCGTCGACGACGGCTCCGGCGGTGGTCTCGGAGCGTAACGGGCCGGCTCGACAGTTGATGCGGCGCGGCAAACGGGCCATGCTCATGAGCCAAATGCAGATTGAGTCAATTGGAATGGAGTGATGTTGTTATGAAGATCGGTATTTTGACTGGAGGCGGGGATTGCCCGGGCCTCAACGCAGTGATTCGAGCCGTCGCCAAGAGCCTGATATTGCAGTGCGATGCCGAAGTCATCGGCTTTCGCGAGGGCTTTCTGGGAATGATCGAAAACAACTACCGCCCCCTGGACTACAGCGACGTCAGCGGGATATTGACGACCGGCGGAACCATTCTCGGGACCCACAACAAGGCCAACCCCTTCGAATACTTCGGCGCCGATGGAGACGACGTATCGGAGCGGGTCAAACAAAATTACGACGAATTGGGGCTCGATGGCGTCGTCGTCATCGGCGGCGATGGGACGATGACGATCGCCCATCGACTCACCAATATGGGAATTCGCTGCGTGGGAGTTCCCAAGACCATCGACAACGACCTGATGCACACGGAGCGAACCTTTGGTTTCGATACGGCGGTCTCCATTGCCACCGACGCCGTCGATCGGTTGCAGACCACCGGTCAAAGCCACGGTCGGGTCATGATTCTGGAGACCATGGGCCGCTACGCCGGCTGGCTCGCTTTGCACTCCGGGCTGGCAGGAGGCGCCGATATCATTTTGATTCCGGAGATCCCCTTTGATCTCGAGGAAGTCGCCAGGGTGTGTCGGGAGCGCGACGGCCGTCAAAATTTCACGATCATCGTCGTCGGCGAGGGTTCCCGGATGCGCGGAGGCGAGCAGGTGGTCCGGGAGACCATCGACGACAGCCCGGACCCGCTTCGACTGGGCGGCATTGGAAACCATCTTCGCGAGGAGCTCAAACCACATGTCGACAGCGAGATTCGGACCACCGTGCTGGGCCATATCCAGCGCGGGGGAACGCCGACGGCCTTCGACCGCAACCTATCGACAAATTTTGGGACCTACGCCGCCTCACTGGTCGCCGCCGGGCGCTTCGACGAAATGGTGGCCCTGCAAAACGGGGCGTTGACGAGCATTCCCCTCGAAAAGGTCGCCGACAAAACGCGCTACGTGCCCGTCGACTCTCCGATGGTTCGCGCCGCGGCGGCGGTGGGCACATCCTTTGGCAGAAGCGATCTCGAAATCGATTTGAGTAATCTCGGTGGAGCGGAGACGCTGACATCGTCGTCCCCCCAATAATTCTATGTGGCGGGGCAAGCCCGCCACCGCATTGGGGGTCGGATTCAGCGCGCGATTTGCTGCGGTGAGATCTCGTGGGTCGTATTGCAGTAGTCGCAATCGACTTCCAGATTGTCGCCATCGGCGGTCAATTCCTCGATGTCGTCGTCCGAGAGCGTATCGAGGGCCCGTACAACGCGCTCCGGACTGCAGATGCAGCCGCTGTGGAATTCATTGGTTTCGAGCGACTTAAACTCGATGGGACCGTAGAGCAGGTCGGCGACCTGCTGGTTGTCGCCGTCGCATTGATCGAAGACCTTGACCACATTCGGAAGGTTTTCGAGCCGGGCGGTCATCAAGGCCAGGCTGGACTGGTCGGGTTTGCCATCTTCCGGGATCACCTGGACGACAAATCCACCGGCGAACGCCAGTTCGTCACCGTCGAAGCGATGTCCGATATTGACGACGGAGGTGATCTGTTCGGATTGGTGCAGATAGCCGGTGACGGCGTCCCCGAGGGTCTGTTCTTCGCCGGTGGCCACGACGCCCTGATGGGTGTCGCCGCCAAAGATGGTGCGGTGGACACTGAGTTGGGTTCCACCGCCGAGTTTGAAGGCACCATCGCCCTGGCGCTGGATGAGTCCGCGGGTGACGCCGTCGGGATGGCTGTCGCCGACGATGCGTCCGGCCTCGGGACTCTGGACGATGGTCTGGAGTCGGTAGTCCGGCGACATTGTCAGCCGCAACAGTACGGAGGCCGTCACCAGGTCGGCCAGCATGGGTCGTTCATCGTCGGTCGGCTCCTGGGCGTTTAAGACGCCCCGGACGGTTCCGGTCGTGGAGGCGATGAGAATTCGAAAATTGCCCTCGGTTCCAATGGTGCGAAGGGCCTGATCAGGCGTGATGTCGGGGCTCATGAAGTTCTTTGGGGTAGGGCCGAAGATCAATTCAGCGCGAGTATTCCAGAGGACCATAGCGAAGGAACAACGGAGGATGAAAGGGCGCTATTCCCCGTCGGCAGGCAAAAAAGGCCCATTGCGGCTCAGGAGGCCTCCTCGGTGACCGCCCGGCGCTCCTCGGGGACCTCTTCGTAGTGTTCGACGCTGACGTCGCGGGCCTCGAGGTAGCGATCCTTGATGTCGCCAAAGGTCGAGATCAACTGGAGGCGTTCGCGTTCCAGAGTCTGCAGAAGATTCTTCTGAGTCCGAAAGATGGTTCGCGACAGGATGCGGTCGCGGTAGGCCAGCAGTTGGCGCCACCACCGAAGAAAGAAGAATCCGGCCACCGGAAGCGACATCAAATAGACGGTGACCACCACCGCCGAGTGATCGGTCAGGGTCCACAGCGCCCAGCTCTGCAAAAAGTAAAATAGCGGAAAGGCGATGAGGCCGGAGGCGAAGCCGGCGAAGGTGACCATGGCCTCGTCCTTCTGGCGCCGGACAATCGGACGGGTCAGCAGGTAGGGAATGGCATTGTTGATAAAGCCCCAGATGGCGACAGGGCCCAGCAATACGGCATAGGCCGTCATTTTGATGGCCTCCAGGCGGCGACCGCTGGGTTCGAGTCCCTCTTCGAGTAATTCGTTGCGCAGTCGGACCTGGCGGAGGTGATCGCGGTAGCGCCGAATATCCATGCGAAGTCGGGCGACGTCACCGGGGTGGTGTTGTTGGCCGTGGTCGACGGCATCGGCGATGAACTGCTCGATATTAAAGCGGTCCTCCAGGTCGCGCCGGCCGCCGGTGCTCGTCGAGCGCGCCCGGTCGAGCAATTTACTGCGCATGGAGCGAAGATCGAGATTGGCGTCGATATCACCGATGAGTTCGCGCTGGAGTTGGTTTCCGAAGATTTTGTGGATGTCCAGTACCAGCTGGTGGTTTCGGTCATCTTCGATATGGGTCGCCAACTCGCGCAGGTCGGTGCCGATCCGGTCGGTCAGAGCCCGGACTGCCGTCCGGTTGTCCCCGGCGTACTGGGCGGCGTAATCGCGAACGTCGATCGGTTCCCCGAAGCGAATCAACACACTCGACAGGAAGCGGTCTCGCTCGTCGAAGTTCAGCCCCACCGGTTGAATGCGCACGCCGCACTGGAAGTCGTTGCGGTCCTCCGTTGCCAGTGCAATGCGGGCGGTCCCGGTCTTGAGTTCCTGGACTTTGCGATCCGGGGAGTTTCGGCCTTCCGGAAAGATGCCGATACAGCCGCCTTCCTCCAGTGTTTGGTAGGCCCGCTCGAAACTGTCGAGATTGCTGGTCGGGCTGGACTCGTCGCGTTCTTCGGCGCGGTAGATGGGGATAACCCCGACCTGGTTGAACAGCGCCTTGACGATGGGATTTCGAAAGAGTCCGCTGCGGGCCATGTACTGGATCTGGCGATCGGTCTGGGTGCCGAGTACGACAGTATCCATGATCGAATTGGGGTGGTTGGCCGCAAAAATAAGGGGCCCATCATCGGGAATGTCTTCTTCGCCGAGGACCTGAATATCGTAGAAGTAGATACCGACAGCGTATCGCAGGACTGCGCGAAATGTTCGGTAAAAACGGGACATTCCGTTCAACTCCGCAGAGATGGTGGAGTCCAGAAACCACACTCAGGTGTTCAGCAGCGACACGGCGATGGGGTTATCACGCGGCGTTGGAGCTGTGGTTGTGAGGGGACGCGTCCGGCA